>NZ_JBNFNZ010000128.1:0-5795 GCF_057364525.1 Aeromicrobium sp. PFPM2_SD2 | reverse complement strand
CGAGCACGCGCCCCGCCGCGATGACCGCGCTGACCACCCACGACACGAAGCGCTCCGAGGACACCCGGGCGCGGATGAACGCCCTGTCGCAGCTGGCCGGCGACTGGCGCGACGCCGTCACGGCGTGGTCGCCGCGGGTGCCGCTCGACGAGCCGTCGCTCGAGGCGCTGGCCTGGCAGACGCTCGTCGCCGCCTGGCCCGTCTCGGACGAGCGCCTGTCCGACTACCTGCTCAAGGCCGCCCGCGAGGGCAAGGTGCGCACCACCTGGACCGAGACCGACGAGGCGTTCGAGGAGCAGGTGCGCTCGTGGCCGGCGCGGGTGCGCGAGGACGCCGACCTGCGCGGGGAGGTCGAGCGGCTGGTCGAGCGGCTTCGCCCGCTCGGCTGGTCGGACGCGCTCGGGCAGAAGCTCGTCCAGCTGGCCGGGCCGGGCGTCCCGGACGTCTACCAGGGCACCGAGCTGTGGGACCTGTCGCTCGTCGACCCCGACAACCGTCGTCCGGTCGGCTACGCGGCCCGGCGCGCCCTCCTGGAGCGGATCGACGCCGGCTGGCAGCCCGACGTGGACGACGAGGGCGCCGCCAAGCTGCTGCTGGTCAGCCGGGTGCTGCGGCTGCGGCGCGAGAGCCCGGAACTGTTCCAGGGCTTCGAGCACGTGCCGGGCATCGGGGCGGCCGCGGGGCACGCGCTGGCGTTCAAGCGGCACCGCGACCTGGCCGTCGTGGCCACCGTCCGGCCGGCGGCGCTGCAGGCGTCCGCCGGCTGGCAGGACGCGGCGCTCGAGCTCGGCGACGGCACCTGGACGGACGTCCTGACCGGGCGCGAGCACGCCGGTCCGCGGGTGCCGCTGGCCGACCTGACCGGCGTGTACCCGGTCGCCCTGGTGACCCGCAAGTAACCGACCCGGCCCGATTTCGCCTGGAACGGCGGGCGTAACGTGGAGAGGTACCCCGACGATCAGGAGACCTTGATGAGCACCGCCGAGCCCGTGTCCATGGAACGCCTCGCCCAGGTGGGCGCCTCGCACGTGTGCGACGTCCGCGGTGGCGAAGGCGCGCTCGACGGGGCCATCCGGCCGGTGTGGCGCGGCCCGTCCTTCGCCGGACCGGCCCGCACCGTCATCGCGCCGGCCGGGCACAACGCCGCCGTGCGTGCGGCCGCGGCGGAGGCCCAGCCCGGCGAGGTGCTCGTCGTGTCGGGCGCCGGCTTCACCAGCCGCGCGGTGGTCGGCGACCTGATCGGCCGTCGCCTGCTCGAGGCCGGTGTCATCGGCGTCATCGTCGACGGCGCGGTGCGCGACGTCGCGGGCTTCGAGATGCTCGGCCTGCCGGTCTACGCCCGGTCCACCTGCCCGGCCGGCCCGCTGCCGGGCAACGACGGCGAGACCCAGGTCATCGTCGGCGTGGGCGGCCAGGTCGTCCGTCCCGGTGACGTGGTCGTGGCGGACGCCGACGGCGTCGCGATCATCCCCGCCGAGGAGCTGACCGACGTCGCGACCCGCGCCGACGCCGCCGAGCAGCACGAGCGCCAGTTCCTCGAGGCCACGTACGCCCACTGAGCGGACCGCCGTCCCGCTCCTTCATGGGGAAGGGGCCGGTCTACGCCCGCCCGGCGAGGTGCTCGCCGATCCGCAGGAGCGCCGGGACGACCGGCACCTGCGGGACGGCGGGGGACACGACCTGGGAGGCCAGGTGGACGACCACCAGGTCCAGGCCGGGTGAGACGAGCACCCGCTGGCCGTGGATGCCGCTGGCCATGAACGAGCCGTACGGGTCGTTCAGCACCCACCACAGGTCGTGGTACGACAGCGTGGCCGGCGAGTCCGCCGGTGCGGCGGGCAGCCGGACGCGCTGCGAGTAGCCCTGGGGCACACCGCTCGCGATGGTGCCGGCGACCGCCTCGGGCACGACCCGGCGTCGCCGACCGCTCCGCCGCAGCGCACCATCTCGCCGAGTCGCGCCAGGTCGCGGGCCGTCGCGCTGAACCCGCCGCACGCGGCCTCGACGCCGTCCCCGTCGACGACGTAGTACGCGTCCTCCTCCGTGCCGAGCGGCGACCACAGCACCTGCGACACCAGCTCGGCCGTGGTCGTCCCGCTGACGGCCCGCAGCACCGCGGCCAGGGCCTCGACGTTGCCGTTCTCGTAGCAGAACTCCTCGCCCGCGGCGCCGGTCGCGCGGGCGGTGGCCAGGTGCTCGCGGATCGTCGCCGGACCGCGGTAGTCGGACGGACGCAGACCGGGTGCGATCACCGCCTGGTAGCGCAGCGCCTCGGTCGCCTTGTCGAACGGCCGACCGGCGTAGCTCGGCCGGGTGCCCATGTGGAGCAGGTCCTGGACGCGGGAGTCGCCGAAGGCCGTCCCGGCGAGCTCGGGGACGTACGTGGAAACGAGCGCGTCGCGGTCCAGCGCGCCGTCGTGGGCCAGGGTCGCCGCGACGAGGCCGAGGAAGGACTTCGCCACCGACGCGGTGAAGTGCGGCTCGTGCGCGACGGTGCCGTGCCGGTAGGACTCGTGGACGACGGCGCCGCGGTGCAGGACGACCAGCGCGTCGGTGTGCGCGGCGGCGAGCAGGGACTCCAGTCGCAGCGGTCCGGACGGGGTCGGGACGAGGTCGAGCCCGTCGAGCGCGACCGGCTGCTGGGGCAACGGCCGCGCCGGGCCGGGACCGCGCCAGACCCGACGCGTGGGGGACAGCTCGCGTCCGGCCGTCGTGAACCGGCGCACCCAGGCCGGGTCGGTGTAGCCGCGGTTCCAGCGCAGCTCGCTGAGCGGGGCGGTGGGGAGCATGGTCGCCTCTCGGTCGGGGTCGTCGCATCGGAACGTTACTGGACGGAGTGTCCAGCAACGTCCGGTGCGCGGGCGGCCGCCCCGGCGCTCCCGCTCGGCGCGCCGACCACGCCGCCCGCGCCTAGCCTGGACGCATGGAGTTCCGGTACCTGGGCCACAGCGGCCTCAAGATCAGCGAGATCATCTACGGCAACTGGCTGACCCACGGGTCGCAGGTCGAGAACGACGCGGCGATCGCCTGCGTGCACGCGGCCCTCGACGCCGGCATCTCCACCTTCGACACCGCCGACGTCTACGCCAACGGCGCCGCCGAGACCGTGCTGGGCGAGGCGCTGAAGGGTCAGCGCCGCGAGTCGCTGGAGATCTTCACGAAGGTCTACTGGCCGGTCGGGCCCAAGGGCAAGAACGACGTCGGACTCTCGCGCAAGCACGTCCGGGAGGGCATCGACGCCAGCCTGCGCCGCCTCGGCACCGACTACGTCGACCTGTACCAGGCGCACCGCTACGACCACGAGACGCCGCTCGAGGAGACGATGCAGGCCTTCGCCGACGTCGTCCGCGCCGGCAAGGCGCTCTACATCGGCGTCAGCGAGTGGAACGCCGACCAGCTGCGCGCCGGCCACGCCCTGGCCCAGGACCTCGGCATCCAGCTGATCTCCAACCAGCCCCAGTACTCGATGCTCTGGCGGGTCATCGAGGAGGAGGTCGTCCCGGCCTCGCGCGAGCTCGGCGTCTCGCAGGTCGTCTGGTCGCCCATCGCCCAGGGCGTCCTGACCGGCAAGTACCAGCCGGGCCAGGCCCCGCCCGAGGGCTCGCGCGCCACGGACGAGAAGGGCGGCGCGCAGATGATCTCGCGCTTCATGCGCGACGAGGTGCTGGAGGCCGTCCAGCGGCTCAGGCCGGTCGCCGACGACCTCGGCGTCGAGCTGGCCCAGCTGGCCGTCGCCTGGGTGCTGGCCAACGACAACGTCGCCGGCGCCATCGTCGGTGCCTCCCGGCCCGAGCAGGTGACGTCGAACGCGGCCGCGTCCGGGCTGAAGCTCGACGCGGACGTGCTCAAGCGGGTCGACGAGGTGCTCGGCAGCGTGCCCGAGACCGACCCGGCCAAGACGGTCTCGCCGGAGACGCGTCCGGCATGACGTACGCGGTCTGGGCGCCGACCCTCGAGCGGGTACGGGTGCAGGTGGACGGCGAGGTCCACGACATGACCCGCGACACCGCAGGCTGGTGGCACGCGGACGTCCCCGAGCGGGACGGCGCACGGTACGCGTACCTGCTCGACGACGACGCCACGCCGCTGCCCGACCCCCGCTCGCGGCGCCAGCCCGACGGCGTCCACGAGGCGTCGCAGGTCTACGACCACGCCGCGTTCGCCTGGACCGACGACGCCTGGACGGGCCGTCAGCTGGCGGGGTCGGTGCTCTACGAGATGCACGTCGGCACGTTCACGCCGGGCGGCACGTTCGACAGCGCGATCGAGCGGCTCGACCACCTCGTCGACCTCGGCGTCGACCTGGTCGAGGTGCTGCCGGTCAACTCCTTCGACGGCCCGCACGGCTGGGGCTACGACGGCGTGCTGTGGGGTGCGGTGCACGAGCCCTACGGCGGCCCGGACGGCTTCAAGCGGTTCGTCGACGCGTGCCACGGCCGCGGCCTCGGCGTGGTGCTCGACGTCGTCTACAACCACCTGGGTCCCTCGGGCGCCTACCTCGACCGGTTCGGCCCGTACTTCGCCGGCGAGAACGACTGGGGTCCCGGCCTCAACCTGGACGGCGAGCACTCCGACGAGGTGCGCCGGTACGTCGTCGACAACGCGCTGTCGTGGCTGCGCGACTTCCACGTCGACGGGCTGCGGCTGGACGCCGTCCACGCCCTCGTCGACCAGCGCGCGGTGCACGTCCTCGAGCAGCTCGCCGAGGAGGTCGAGGCGCTGTCGACCGGGCTCGGACGCCCGTTGTCGCTGGTCGCCGAGTCCGACCGCAACGACCCGCGCACCGTCACCTCGCGCGAGCGCGGCGGCCTGGGCATGGACGCGCAGTGGGCCGACGACGTCCACCACGCGCTGCACGTGCGGCTCACGGGGGAGACGTCCGGCTACTACGGCGACTTCGCGGCCCAGGGCGCGCTCGCGACCACGCTGCGGCAGGCGTTCTTCCACGCCGGCACGTACTCGACCTTCCGCGGCCGCACGCACGGACGTCCGGTCGACACCACGACCGTTCCCGGGTCCCGGTTCGTCGTCTACACCCAGACCCACGACCAGGTGGGCAACCGCGCCACCGGCGACCGGCTCGCGGCCACGCTCTCCCCGGGCCTGCTCGGCTGCGCAGCGGCGGTCGTCCTGCTCGGCCCGTACACACCCATGCTGTTCATGGGCGAGGAGTGGGCGGCAAGCACGCCGTGGCAGTTCTTCGCCTCGTTCCCGGACCCCGAGCTCGGCGAGGCCGTGCGCACCGGGCGACGGCGCGAGTTCGGCCGCCACGGCTGGGACGAGCAGGACGTGCCCGACCCCATGGACGTGGCCACGTTCGAGCGCTCGACCCTGCGCTGGGACGAGCGCGAGGAGGGCGTCCACGCGGACGTGCTCGCGACCTACCGGGCGCTGATCGGCCTGCGCCGGGCCCGTCCCGACCTCGCCGACCCCTCGCTCACCCGTTTCCGGGTCGAGACGGCCGACGACGACTCCTGGCTGGTGATGCACCGCGGCGACCTGCGCGTCGCGGTCTGCTACGGCACCGGCACGACGGTGCCGCTGGACGCCGTGGTCGACGAGGTGCTGCTCGCCCCGCAGGGCGCCGAGCCGGGCGACGGCGGCGTGCGGCTGGCCGCCGAGTCGTTCGCCGTCGTGCGCGTCCGCTGAGCTAGTCGCGGACGAGCTCGAGCTCGATCTCGGTCGGGTACGGCGGGAACTCGGCCTGCTGCGTGCGGCCGGTGGGGCGCCACCCGGCGGCGGCGCGTAGACCTGCCGGGCGCGGTGGTTCTCGGCGAGCACCCACAGCGCCGGGC
>NZ_JBNFNZ010000127.1:0-5941 GCF_057364525.1 Aeromicrobium sp. PFPM2_SD2 | reverse complement strand
GCTCGCTCGGGCTGCCGCTGGACGCCGACGGGGGCCGCACGCCCGCACGGCGTGCGGCCCAACCCCCGGCACGTCGTCACACGCGGGCCTGACGTGCCGCCCGAGCGCGGCGGCTTCCAGTGGATGGACGACCTGGTCGAGCTGCCGCCGCAGGCGGCCACCCAGGTCGACGGCCTCGCGCACGTCGGGTACGACGGCTTCCTGTTCGACGGCGTGCCGGTGGAGTCGGTGACCGCCGACGGTGCCTCCCGCCTGGGCGTCGAGCAGCTCCGGGACGGGATCACCGGTCGTGGGGTGCTGGTCGACGTCGCGCGTCTGCACGGCGTCGACCGGCTCCCGGCCGAGCACGTGGTGACGGTCGAGGACGTCGAGGCGTGCCTGGAGCGGGCCGGCCTGGAGCCGCGGTCCGGCGACGTGCTCCTGATCAGGACCGGCTGGATCACGACGCTGCGCCGCGAGGGGCGCTCGGCGTTCATGGCGGCCGAGCCAGGCATCGACCTGCCGATGACCGAGTGGCTGGCGACCCACCGCACCGCCTTCGTGGCGAGCGACAACTGGGGGATCGAGGTCGCCCGCGCGGGCGACGAGAACATGCCGGTGCACTGCGTGCTCGTCCGCGACATGGGCATGCCCCTGGGCGAGATGTTCGACCTCGAGCGGTTGTCCGAGCGCTGCGCCGCGGCCGGACGCTGGGAGTTCCTGTTCACCGCGAGCCCGCTGCAGATCACCGGTGGCCTCGGCTCCCCGCTCGACCCCAAGGCGATCCTGTGACGCGCCGTCCCTCGCGCGCCTGCCGAACAGCGCAGTCTCACCGGTGCCCTCGCCGCCTGAGGGCGAGAGCACCGCGTCACGGACGCACGAACCACATGAGCAGACGGAGCGTCCCGCGACCGCTGTGCCGCGCCACCCGTCGGAAGAACTGGAGCATCTGATGATCGATAACGCACACCGCCCGCTGACCCCGGTCGGGGCCCGCGCATGAGCGCGTCGGCGGACGCGTTCCGCGTCGGGCTGCTCGGCCACGGCATCGGCCCGTCGCTGACCCCGCCGATGCACGAGCGCGAGGCCGCGCGGCTCGGGCTCGACTACACGTACGCCATCGTCGACCTCATCGACCAGCCCGACGTCGACCTCGGCGCCGAGCTGGACCGGCTGGAGGCGGACGGCTTCGCGGCCGTCAACGTCACGCACCCCTTCAAGCAGGACGTGCTGCGGCACGTGGACGAGACCAGCGACGCGGTGCAGCGCATCGGCGCGGCGAACCTCGTGCTGCTGCGCCCCGGTCGCCGGGTCGCGCACAACACCGACTACTCCGGCTTCCGGGCCGGGCTCGAGCAGTTCCTCGGCGACCGGTCGCACGGCACGGTGCTGCAGGTCGGCGCCGGCGGGGCCGGGCTGGCGACCGCGTGCACGCTGGCCGACCTCGGGTTCAAGCGGGTCGTCGTCCACGACCGCAGCGAGGACGCCACCGCCCGGCTCGTCGAGCGGTTCGGCGGCACGTCCGGCCCGTTCGTCTCGTCCGGGGGAGACCTCGAGGCGTGGCTGCCGCAGGTCGAGGGCGTCGTGCACGTGACGCCGACCGGCATGCGCGAGCACCCCGGCGTCGCCTTCGACGTCGACCGGCTCGGACCGGACGCGTGGGTCGCCGAGGTGGTCTACCGCCCGCTGGAGACCGAGCTGCTCCGCCGGGCCCGGGCCCGCGGCCTCGCGACGCTGGACGGCGGCGCGATGGCCGTCGGCCAGGCGGTCGAGAGCGTCCGGCTCATCACCGGCCTCGATCCCGACCCCGCGTCCATGCACGCCCACTTCGACCAGCTGGTCGTCGACGGCTCGTCCGTCTGACCACGACAGGAGCACCATGACCGTCGTCCACGTCCTCAACGGACCCAACCTCAACCTGCTGGGCCGGCGCGAGCCGGCCGTCTACGGCCACGCCACGCTGGCCAACGTCGAGCAGCGCTGCCGCGGCTTCGCCGGCGGGCTCGGGCTCGAGCTGGACTTCCGGCAGAGCAACTCCGAGGGTGAGGTCGTCACCTGGCTGCACGAGTGCGGGGCCGAGGTCGCGGCCGGACGCAGCGTGGGTGTCGTGCTCAACGCCGGCGCGTACACCCACACGTCCGTCGCGCTGCGCGACGCGGTGGTTGGCGCGGAGGTGCCGATGATCGAGGTGCACCTGACGAACGTCCACGCGCGCGAGGAGTTCCGCCACCACTCGTACCTGTCGGGGGTCGCGCGCGGCGTGGTCGTCGGGCTCGGTCCGCTCGGCTACGAGCTGGCGATCCGCGCGCTGCACGACGCCGCGCAGCCGGCCGCGTGAGCCGGGGAGGCGACGGCTCGGCGTGCTGGCGACGCTGAGCGGGCTGGCCCCGGTCCTGGCCGGGCTGTTCTGCGGCTGGTGGCTGCGGCAGGCCGGCGTCGCGCGGGAGGCGGACGGACGCTTCCTGCTGCTGCTCAACCTCTACGTCTGCATGCCGGCGCTCATCCTGCGCTCGTTGACGGACGTCGAGCTGACCCGCGACATCGTCGTGTTCCCGGCGGCCGCAGTCGTCATGGTCGGCCTCGGGTACGTGGCCGGACGCGTCGCGGCACGCGGACGCGACCGCTCCGAGGCGACCGTCGTCGTCATGTCGCTCATGGTGGTCAACGCCGCCTTCGCGCTGCCGTTCGTGGACGCGGCGTACGGCGCCGCCGGGGTGGCGCGGCTGGCCGCGTTCGACGCGGTGCACAGCCTGCTCGTCCTCACCGTCGTCCACCTGCTCGCCGCCCGGTCGAGCCCGGCCGGGGTCGGAGTCGGCGGCCCTCGCCGTGCTGCGGACCCCGCCGCTCTACGCCACGGTCGTCGGCATCGGGCTCAGCCTGGCCGGGCGTGAGCTGCCCGGGGCCGTGGACGACCTGACCGCCTTCTCCGCGTCGGCCAGCCCGATGCTCGTCGCGGTGGGGGCCGGCGTGATGTTCCGCCCGACCCGCCGCCTGCTCGGCGCGGCCGGACGCTCGGGCTCGTCCGCGTCACGCTCGGGCTCGTTGTCGCGACCGCGATCGTCCTGGCCCTCGGCCTCGACGGCGTGGACGCCGGCGTGCTCGTGCTGCTCGGCGCCGCCCCGGTCGGCTTCGTCGTGGTGACGTTCTCAGCGAAGCACGAGCTCGACACCGACCTGGCCAGTCAGGCCCTCGTCGGCTCCATCCTGCTCAGCACCGTGGTGGCCACCGGCATCGTGCTGTGGTGAGGGCTCGGACGTCCCTGAGCACTGACAGCGCCTGAGGGTGCAGCAATACACATCGGCGGCTGGGCGGGATGCCACCCCGCTTGAGAAGCTGAGACAGGCTAAGCGCGTCGTGCTACGCTCGTTGCACTACATCCCCCACGCCTCTCGTTGACGCGCACTTGGGGGATTTTCTTTTGTCTTGGGCGAGAGGACTGGGTATGCCTCGAGAGTCGCGGCCACGGGGTGAGCTCGAGTTCGACAAGCCAGCCCTGAGCGCGGGCGAACTGGTCCAGTTGCTGATTAACCGTGGACTGCAGATCCCGGACCTCGACAGGGCGACTCGTTACCTGCGGCACATCGGCTACTACAGGCTCTCGCCATACACGATCCCGTTCCAGCAAGGCGGGCCCGCCCACCTCCTCCGCGACAATGTCGCGTTCGACGACATCCTGGATCTGTACGTGTTCGACCGAAAACTGCGTCTTGTAGTTATGGATGCGTTGGAGCGCGTCGAAGTTGCAGTGCGGGCAGCGCTCACGGACCACATGGCGACTGCGTACGAAAACCCTCATTGGTACACGGAACCTTCGCACTTTCAGCGCGCAGACAGGCACGCGAAGCTCTTGGAACTCGTCCGAGAAGCGTGCCGCAAACAGCTTGCCGGACCTGCTGAAGCCAGTCAGGACGTGTTGGTGCACCGCTCCGCGCTCGAGCACTACTTGACGACCTACGGATCACCCGACCTGCCGCCGTCCTGGCTCATGGTCGAGCACCTCACCCTCGGACAGCTCGCGAACACGATCGACAACCTTAAGATCCGCGCCGATCGGACCGCCATCGCGGGGACTCTCGGCCTGACCGCGCCGGTGCTGCAGTCCTGGTTGCGAACGTACGTCCGAGTTCGCAACATCTGCGCCCACCACGGGCGCTTGTGGAACGTCGGCCTCGGTGTGTATCCAATGATCCCGACTTCGTCGGACATTTCGTGGCTGACCGCCGATGATGCCCTCCCGGAGCGCTCGACGAAGCGTCTCTACCCAGTCTTGGTGTCGCTTCAGTCGGTTCTCGATTCCATCTCGCCACACAGTCGCTGGGCTCAGCGGCTGCACCAGCTGGTGGATCCGAGGCCTCGGATGAATCTGGCGGGGATGGGACTGCCGGAGGCATGGGCCAACGACAGGTTCTGGAGTCGCCACCTCGACGTGTGACCACACGTATGCCGAGGGGCGATGGCAGAACTCGGTTGGTCGGTCGATCTTGCGTCAGGTCCTAGTCCTCGTCGGCGAGGGCCTGGGTGGCGATGCGGAAGGCGGTGTTGGCCGCGGGGACGCCGCAGTAGATGGCGGTCTGCAGCAGCACCTCCTTGATCTCGTCCACGCTCAGGCCGTTGCGGCGGGCGGCGCGCACGTGCATCGCCAGCTCCTCGTGGTGGCCGAGCGCGACGAGCGCGGTCATGGTGATGAGCGAGCGGTCGCGGCGCTCCAGGCCGGGGCGGGTCCAGATCTCGCCCCAGGCGTAGCGGGTGATCATGTCCTGGAACTCGCGGGTCAGGTCGGTGATGCCGGCGTTGGCGCGGTCGACGTGGGCGTCGCCCAGCACCGCGCGGCGCACCGTCATGCCGGACGCGTGACGGTCCGCGTCCGTGGTCTGCAGGTGGGCCTGCAGCAGCGCGGCGACGGCGTCGGGGTTCTCGGCCGGGGCCAGGTGGGCGACGTCATCGAGCACGACCAGCCGCCCGGTCTGGACGGCGTCGGCGATCTCGGCCAGCGACGCCGGCGGGTGGGCTGCGTCGGCCGAGCCGGCCACGGCCAGCACCGGGGCCGAGATCGTCGGCGAGCCGGTCGCGGACGTCGAACGCCGCCAGCGCCTCGCAGGCCAGCGCGTAGCCCTCGGCGTCCGCGTCCTGCAGCGAGTGCAGCAGCGCGGTCGTGCGCTCGGGCTTGCGCTCGATGAAGCCGGGCGCGAACCAGCGCTTGGCCGAGCCTTCGACCATGCGCGGGGTGCCGGACGCGCGCACCTGCTCGGCCCGCTCGGTCCACGACTCGGGCGTGCCGATCTTCGCGCCGGTGCACAGCACGGCGGCGGACGTCACGCGGTCCGGGGCGTCCAGCAGCAGCTGCAGGCCGACGGCCCCGCCCAGCGAGACGCCGGCGTAGGCGAACGGGGTGTCCGGACCGGCGGCGCGGTCGACGACGTCCATCACGGCGGCGGCCAGGTCGGCCACCGAGAACGCGCCGGCGGGAGCATCGGAGCGTCCGTGCCCGGGCAGGTCCCAGCCGACCAGGTGGAACGAGTCGGCCAGACGCGACGCAGCCGGACCCCACAGCGCCTCGACCGACGTGCCCAGCGACGGACCCAGCACCAGCAGGGGCCCGGACCCGGGCTCGCTCAGCTGGACGGCGGCCAGGCGCAGGTCGGTCACGAGGTCTCCTGGAGGTAGGTGGTCGCGGTGGCGAGGGCGCGGTCGACCAGCAGGTCGGTCGCGCCGGCGTAGGTGGGGGAGGGGTCGCGGTCGAGCAGCCCGGCGATCGAGCGCTGCTCGGCGAGCAGCGCATCGCCGGCCTCGGCCAGGTGGCGGCCATCGCCTCGGCGTCCACGCGCAGCCCGGCCAGCAGGGTGCGCGCCTGGACGGACGCGGTGACGGTGCGGCGGGCGAGCGTGCGCAGCGTCGCCCACTCGGCGTGCCAGGAGCCGTCCGGAGCTCGTCGACGCTCAGCGCGGACGCGGTGTGCAGCGTC
>NZ_JBNFNZ010000126.1:0-5983 GCF_057364525.1 Aeromicrobium sp. PFPM2_SD2 | reverse complement strand
CGAGCTGACCGCGCTGGGCAAGCGGCTCACCGACGAGCCCGCCCTGGCCGCCCGCGCCGACGGCCTGCTCGCGGACGCCGCCGCGTACGTGGTGGACCGCTACGGGCACGAGCTGGCCTCGGTCATCTCGGCCACGGTCGACCGGTGGGACGGGCAGGAGACCGCCGAGCGCATCGAGCTGCACGTCGGCCGCGACCTGCAGTTCATCCGCATCAACGGCACCGTCGTGGGCGGGCTGGTCGGCCTGCTCATCCACGCCGTCGCCCAGACCTGGTGATGCACACCTGTGGACGAGCCTGTGGGCATCCCGTGCACAACCCACCGGTCCCTGTGGGCGGGACGGCCCTGCCTGTGGGTGCAGGGGCGGACGCGGTCGATCCGTCCCACCGATCGGTCGAAAACCTTGCGCGGCGCGCGCCGCAGGCCCTAGAAAGGACCCACGCCCCGGCTCGCCGGGGCGCGTAGGCATCGAGCACGACGACTCCCCAGCGCCACGGTTTTGCCCCCGGAAGCGCGCCGCCGGTGATGCGGACGGTCGGGATCGGCGGACCTCGGTGCCGGAGCCGGACGAGAGACATCACGCTCGTCCGTGACGGGGCCCCGAGAGCTCATACCTCCCGGGGGCCCCTCCGCGTTCCGGGGGACCCGGGTTTGGGTGCCCGGGAGACGGTTTGGTAGTCTTCGAGAGTTGTCACAGCGGGTTCGCAAGAGCCCGGGTCCGGGTGGCGGAATAGGTAGACGCGCTAGCTTGAGGTGCTAGTGCCCGTATAGGGCATGGGGGTTCAAGTCCCCCCTCGGACACAGCAGGAACGACGAGAGCGGGTCCCCAGAGACTGGGGGCCCGCTCTCGTTCGTCCGCCGGGCGTCAGGGGCGTGACGCCAGCAGCCCGGCGATCATGGCGCGCAGCCCGACGGCGAAGGCGGCGTCGGCGTTGCGCTCGCCGGTGGCGCGCTGCGCCGCGAGCGCGTCCTCGAACTGCGGCACGCTTCCCGCGTGCTCGCCGGGGTCGAAGATGTCGGCCGGGGCGGTGGCGTCGAGCGCGGACCCGAAGACGAACGACTCGAGCGCCACGATCGCGGGGACGACGGCTTCGCGCGGCCAGCCCGCCCGCACGAAGCCGCCCGTCACCGCCTCGTACATCTCGAGCAGGCGCCGGGAGCTGGAGACCGGCAGCACGGCGATGAGCGGGATGAGCGGCGCGTGCTCGGCGAAGACGTCCCGGTACGTGCGCGCCCAGCGCTCGAGCGCCTCGTCGAGCGGACGGGTCGCGAACAGCGAGTGGTCGACCCCCTCCATGACGATCTCCTGGACGAGCTGCAGCAGCTCGTGCTTGGAGCTCACGTGGTTGTAGAGCGCCGAGGGCGCGACGCCGAGCGAGGTCGCCACGGCCGACATGGTCAGGCTGGCGTACCCGCGCTCGGACACGATCTCCAGCGCCGAGCGGGCGATCACCCGGCGGTCGAGCAGGCCGGAGGACGGCCGTCCGGCCCGGCGGCGGCGCGGGCTCGACGGACGCGGTGCGGTCTGGCTCAAGGACGACTCCTCCCGGGGGTGCGCGACGGCGATCGACGCGTGGGCTAGTATCGCACCCGCAGTCAAATGAATCTGATTCATTTAAACCCTCCGGAAGTGAGCATCATGCGATTCCTCGAACGTGACGTCGTCGTCGTCGGAGCCGGTCCGTCCGGCCTCACCGCCGCCCACGAGCTGCGCAAGGCCGGCAGGACGGTGGCGGTCCTGGAGGCCCGCGACCGCGTCGGCGGCCGGACGTGGACCGAGCAGATGGGCGGCGCGACCATCGAGATCGGCGGCCAGTGGATCTCGCCGGACCAGACCGCCCTGTACTCGCTCGTCGACGAGCTGGGCCTGGAGACGTTCGAGCGCTACCGCGACGGCGCGTCCGTGTACGTCGCCGCCGACGGCACCCGCACGCTCTTCACCGGCGAGGACTTCCCGCTGGCGGAGACGACGGTCGCGCAGATGCGGTCGCTCGTCGCGGCGATCGACGAGGTCGTCGCCGAGATCGACCCGGACGCGCCGTGGGCCCACCCGCGTGCCGCGGAGCTGGACCGGATCTCGTTCCACGACTGGCTGCGCACCCTGTCCTCCGACGAGGCGGCCTGCACCAACGTCGCGCCGTTCATCGCCGGCGGCATGCTGACCAAGCCCGCCTACGCCTTCTCGGCGCTCCAGGCCCTGCTGATGGCCGCGTCCGCGGGCTCGTTCTCGCACCTGGTCGACGAGGACTTCATCCTCGACCGCCGCATCGTCGGCACGATGCAGGGCGTGTCGCTCGCGCTGGCCGACGGTCTGGGCGACGACGTGCTCCTCAACAACCCGGTGCTGCGGCTCGAGTGGTCCGACGAGGGCGTCGTCGCCCACGGCGCGGACGTGACCGTCCGGGCGCGGAAGGCGGTCCTGGCCGTCCCGCCGAACCTGTACTCGCGCATCTCCTACGACCCGCCCATGCCGCGGCGTCAGCACGTGACCCACCAGCACCAGTCGATGGGCCTGGTCATCAAGGTCCACGCCGTCTACGAGACGCCGTTCTGGCGCGAGGAGGGCCTGTCGGGCACCGGCTTCGCCCCCGAGCGCCCGCTGTCGGAGGTCTACGACAACACGTACGTCGGCGAGTCCACCGGCACCCTCGTCGGCTTCATCTCCGACGTGCACGCGGACGCGATGTTCGCGCTGCCCGCCGAGGAGCGCAAGGCCGCCGTGCTGCAGAACCTCGCGGCGTTCCTGGGCGACAAGGCGCTCGACCCGGTCGTCTACTACGAGTCGGACTTCGCGTCGGAGGAGTGGACCCGCGGCGCGTACGCCACCAGCTACGACCTGGGCGGGCTCCACCGGTTCGGCCCCGACCAGCACGACAACGTCGGGCCGATCTACTTCTCGTCGTCGGACCTGGCCGGCGAGGGCTACCAGCACGTCGACGGCGCGGTGCGCATGGGACGCCGCACGGCCGTGCGGATCGTCGCGGCGCTGGACGGCACCGAGCCCGACGCGAGCTTCGACGGCGCGACGTCGCCGTTCGGCGCGCTCAGCCCGAAGGGGGCCTGACCGTGCGCTGGCTCGTCGGGTACACCGCGGACGGCCGGGGCGCCGAGGCCATCGCCCTGGCCTGCGCCCTGGGCGGGCCCTCGGCCCACCTGGACGTGGCCATCGTCCTGCCCGAGCAGACGCCGTTCTCGGCCGTCTACCCGGGCAGCGACCACGGCTACTCCTCGCTGCTGGCCGAGACGGTCGACGCCTGGGCGGAGGAGGCCCTCGCCCTGGTGCCGTCCGGCGTGAGCGCCCGGGTGCTGGCCCGCGCGGTGTCGTCGCCGGCCGAGGGGCTCATCGCCATGGCCGAGGAGACCGGCGCGCAGGCGATCGTCCTGGGCGGACGCAAGCGTCACGTCGCCGGGTTCTTCGCGCCCGGCGCGGTCGCCAGCGCCCTGCTGCACGCCTCGCCGATCCCGGTCGCCATGGGCTCGCCGGAGGCCGTCGCCTCGCTGGACGCGGCGCAGGGACGGCTGGAGCGCTTCACCGTCCTGGTCGGCAACCGGCCCGGCCACAAGGCGGTCGTGCGGTTCGCCGCCGAGTCCGCCGCGGCCAGGGGCTGCCCCTGCGCGTCGTCTCGCTGCTGGCGCAGGACGAGCTGCTCACGGGGTCGGCGTCCCTGCCCGAGCTCGTGGCGGCCGAGCGGGCCCGGGTGGCCGAGCTCGTCGCGACGCTGGGCATCGACGCGGAGGTCACCGTCGCGTCCGGCAGCACCATCGACGACGCCATCGCCGAGCTCACCTGGCTCCCCGGCGAGGTCGCCGTGGTCGCTCGAGCCGCCTGGCGCGCAAGCGTCGCCTGTTCCTCGGGCCCACCGGCCAGCGCATCCTGCGCACCCTGCCGGTCCCGTTGATGGTCGTGCCCAAGAACTACAAGATCGCCTCCCAGTCGTAGCAGCACCCACCCCAGGGCGCCGCCGTCGACGCGTGACGCCCCGGAACGAAGGATCACCGTCATGAGTCGTGCAGACACCACCGTCGCGCCCGCCCCGCCGTCCGAGACCGGCCTGAGCAGCAAGGGGCTCAGCACGGGCACCGTCGGCGTGCTCGGCGCGGTCGTCATCGGCATCTCGTGCATCGCCCCGGCCTACACCCTCACCGCGGCCCTCGGGCCGACCGTGGCCGAGGTCGGCACGCAGCTCCCCGCGGTGTTCATCGCCGGGTTCCTGCCGATGCTGCTCGTCGCGCTGGGGTACCGCGAGCTGAACCGCGCGATGCCCGACTCGGGCACGTCGTTCACCTGGGCCACCCGGGCGTTCGGGCCGTGGATCGGCTGGATGGGCGGCTGGGGCCTGATCGCGGCCACGATCATCGTGCTGTCGAACCTGGCCGCGGTCGCGGTGGACTTCTTCTACCTGATGCTGGCGCAGGTCACGGGGAACGACGGTCTCGCCGACCTCACGAAGAACCTGTGGATCAACATCCCGACGACGCTCGTCTTCATCGCGGTCGCCTGCTGGATCTCCTACCGGGGCATGGAGGCCACCAAGGCGTTCCAGTACGTCCTGGTCTCGTTCCAGGTGGTCGTCCTGACCTGGTTCGCCGTGTCGGCGTTCGTCCACGTGAACAACGGGACGGCCTTCGACGCCACGCCGGTCTCGCTCGACTGGTTCGACGCGACGGCGATCGAGTCGTTCGGCGCCTTCGCCGCCGGCGTCTCGCTGTCGATCTTCATCTTCTGGGGCTGGGACGTCACCCTGACGATGAACGAGGAGACCACGAACCCCGAGAAGGTCCCCGGCCGCGCCGCGACCCTCACCGTCCTGGTCATCATGGCGATCTACATGCTCTGCTCGGTGGCCGTCATCGCGTACGCCGGCGTGGGCACCACGGGTCTCGGCGCGGGGAACCCCGAGAACCAGGAGTCGATGTTCGCCGTCCTGGCCGAGCCCATCATGGGGCCGTTCGCGCTGCTGATGTCGCTGGCGATCCTGTCGTCCTCGGCGGCCTCGCTGCAGTCCACGCTGGTCTCGCCCGCGCGCACCATGCTGGCGATGAGCCACTACAAGGCGCTGCCGTCCGGTCTGGCCCGCATCTCGCCGCGCTTCATGTCTCCCTCGGCGGCCACGCTGACCGCCGGCGCGACGGCGGGCGGGTTCTACGTCATCACCCGGCTGCTGAGCGAGAACGCGCTGTGGGACACGATCACCGCCCTGGGCCTCATGATCTGCTTCTACTACGGCGTCACCGCCCTGGCGTGCGTCTGGTACTTCCGCCGCGAGGCGTTCGCCTCGGTGCGCGACTGCGTGTTCAAGCTCGTGGCGCCGCTGCTCGGCGGGGCGATCCTGCTGGTGATGTTCGTGAGCACCGCCCGTGACTCGATGGACCCGGACTACGGATCGGGCTCGAGCGTCGGGGGAGTGGGCACCGTCTTCATCCTCGGCAGCGGCGTGCTGCTGCTGGGCGTCGTCCTCATGGTCGTGATGCGCGTCCGCCAGCCCGGCTTCTTCCGCGGCGAGACGATCAAGCGCCTGCGCTAGGACGCCGCGCGCGGCCCCGGTCCGCCTCCCGCGGACCGGGGCCGCGTCGTTCCGGACGGTGCTGCGTAGTCCCTCCGGGTGGTTCGCCGACAATCGCCCACGCGCCACCGGCCGACCGTGCCAGGCTGGCGCCGACTCTTCCGGGGAGGTCATGTGGACGCGCTGGACATCACGACGCTGAGGGTGTGCCTCGGCGTCGTCGTGCTCGCCGCGCTCGTCCTGTTCTACGTGGTGACCTACCGGGCCACGCGCGCGGGCTACGCCCGGCTGTGGTGCCTGGCCCTGCTCTGCATCGTGCTCGGCACGCTGCTGCTCCTGCTGGTCGACACCCCGGCGCAGGCGTACGCGCTGCCCCCGTCGAACGCGCTGCTCGTCGGCGGTGCCGTCGCGCTGTACGCGGGCGCCCGGGCCTTCGACGGGACCAGCACGTCCCGTCTCGTGGGCCTGGCGCCTGGTCG
>NZ_JBNFNZ010000125.1:0-6046 GCF_057364525.1 Aeromicrobium sp. PFPM2_SD2 | reverse complement strand
TCGAGTCGCGGCGCGGCGTCGCTCGACGCACGTCCGCGCCGACCCGGGCGCCGACGTCGACCAGGCGGCGTCCGTGGTCGGGGTCGCTCAGCCACGTCCCCACCCGCTCGCTCACCCGGGCGTCGGCGAGGCGCTCGCGCACGACGTCCTCGTGCAGGAAGTTGTCGGTGACGAACTCCTGCAGGCTCTCCCCCAGCATCTGCTTCTTGCGCGGGATGATCGCGGTGTGCGGCACCGGGACGCCGAGCGGGTGGCGGAACAGGGCCGTCACCGCGAACCAGTCGGCCACGGCACCGACCATGGCCGCCTCGGCGGTGGCGTTCACGTAGCCGGCCCAGCCGTCCTGGCCGTGCGTCAGCACGAAGACGACGGCGGCGAGCAGCAGCAGGCAGGTGGCGACGGTGCGCATCCGGCGCAGCCCACGGCGCCGGACCTGGTCGGAGGCCGACAGCGCGGACGGCACGGCGAAGGAGGTCACGCCGCCACGGTAGAGCGCCTCCGCCCTCCCCCGCCCCCTCCCGCGACCGCCGACTCCCGCTCGAGCAGGGCGGTGACCTGGCGTCCACGCCGGCCCCGCCGGTGGACGCGGGCTCACCGCCGACGTCCCCGTGCGAGGCCCGATCGTCTCGACGGGCTGGACCGGGGCCGGCTCACTACGATCCGAGGGGTGAGCTTCAACGACGACGCGGGACTCGACACCAGCCAGGTGAGCGGCGGCGGACGCGGCGGCGCCCTCATCGGCGGCGGCATCGGCGGCGTGCTGATCCTGCTGGTCGGCGCCTTCCTCGGGGTCGACCTGTCCGGCCTCACCGGCGGGTCGACCAACCACTTCGAGTCGAGCACCGTCTCCAGCAGCAGCGGGGACTTCTCCCACTGCCGGACGGGTGCCGACGCCAACCGGTACGACGACTGCCGCATCGTCGGCACGGTCAACAGCGTCCAGGACTACTGGCGCGACGCGCTCCCGGCCGACGTCGGGCGCCAGTACCGCGACGCTCGCACCGTCATCTACTCCGGCGCCACCCAGTCACCGTGCGGCACCGCGTCGAACCAGACCGGCCCGTTCTACTGCCCCACCGACGAGCGGGTCTACATCGACGCGTCCTTCTTCGACCAGCTCTCGAGCACCTACGGCGCCGACGGCGGCACGCTCGCGCAGATGTACGTCGTCGCCCACGAGTACGGCCACCACGTCGAGAACATCCTGGGCATCCTCAGCAAGTACCAGGACCGGCGCACCGGCGCGACGAGCAACGGCGTGCGCATCGAGCTCATGGCCGACTGCCTGGCCGGCGTCTGGGCCAACCACGCGGCGTCCACGCAGGACGCGAACGGCGTCACCCTCATCGAGCCGCTGACCCAGCGCGACATCGACTCCGCGCTGTCCGCCGCCGCGGCGGTGGGCGACGACCACATCCAGTCCGAGCTCGGCGGCGGGTCGGTGAACCAGGACTCCTGGACGCACGGCTCCAGCGAGCAGCGGCAGCGCTGGTTCACCACCGGGTACGAGTCGGGCACCATCGGGGCGTGCGACACCTTCGCGACGAACTCGCTGTGACCACCGTCCCGCGGCGCGGACTGCGGGCCGAGGTCTGGATCGTCCTGGGCCTGTCGCTGGGCCAGTCGGCCGTGTACGCGGTCGTCAGCCTGCTGCGCAAGGCGCTCTCGGACGCCGGCATCGGCGGCTCGACCGCCACCCTGAACCCCACGCGCGACGTCAACGCGTGGCTGGACCTGCTGCTGAGCCTGCTGAGCATCGGCTTCGCCCTCGTCCCGGTGGCGCTCGCGCTGTACCTGCTCTCCAGCGACCGGCGGTGGGACCCGACGCTGCCCGGCGTCCGCGCCCGGCTCGGGCTCGGCGGCGACCGGCCCGCGTCCGACGTGGCGTGGGGAGCGGTCCTGGCCGCGGTCATCGGCATCCCGGGCCTGGGCGTCTACTTTGCGGGACGGGCGCTCGGCGTCACCGCCGAGGTGGTGGCCAGCGACCTGTCGGCGTACTGGTGGACGGTCCCCGTGCTCGTGCTGTCGGCCGTGCAGAACGCGGTGCTCGAGGAGGTCGTGGTCGTCGGCTACCTGTTCACGCGGCTGCGCCAGCTGCGCTGGGGACCGGTCGCGATCGTCGTCGCGGCGGCCCTGCTGCGCGGCTCGTACCACCTCTACCAGGGTGTCGGGCAGGGCCTGGGGAACGTCGCGATGGGGCTTCTGCTGGGATGGTTCTACCTGCGCACCGGACGACTGTGGCCGTTGATCGTCGCCCACACGATCCTGGACGTCGTCGCGTTCGTCGGGTACGCCCTGCTGGCCGACACCTTGGGACTTCGCTGATGAGCACCACGGAGAGCACGATGCGGATCGAGTACGACCCCGCGCTCCCGATCACCGACCGCCACGACGAGATCGCGGCGGCCCTGCGCGACCACCAGGTCGTGGTGGTGGCCGGCGAGACCGGGTCGGGCAAGACGACGCAGCTGCCGAAGATCGCCTACGAGCTCGGTCGCCGCGCGATCGCGCACACCCAGCCGCGGCGCATCGCGGCCCGCTCGGTGGCCAAGCGCATCGCCGACGAGTGCGGCGTCGAGCTGGGCACCGAGGTCGGCTACGCCGTGCGGTTCGACGACCAGCGCGGCGACGCGATCACGCTGCTCACCGACGGACTGCTGCTGGCCGAGCTGGCGAACGACCGCGACCTGAGCCGCTACGACACGATCATCATCGACGAGGCCCACGAGCGGAGCCTGGCGATCGACTTCCTGCTGGGCTACCTCGTCCAGCTGCTCCCCCGCCGTCCCGACCTCAAGGTCGTCATCACCTCGGCGACGATCGCCGTCGAGCGCTTCGCCGAGATGTTCGGCGGCGCCCCGGTCATCGAGGTCAGCGGACGCACGTTCCCGATCGAGGTGCGCTACCGCCCCTTCGTCGAGCGCGAGGACGGCGACCCGCTCCAGGCGATCGCCGACGCCATCACCGAGCTGCCCCGCGAGGGCGACGTGCTCGTCTTCCTGTCCGGCGAGCGCGAGATCCGCGACACCGCCGAGCACCTGCAGGGCAAGAAGTGGCCGCGCACCGAGATCCTGCCGCTGTACGGACGCCTCTCGGCCCAGGACCAGCAGAAGATCTTCGCCGCGCCGAGCGGCGGCCGCCGGATCGTCCTGGCCACGAACGTCGCCGAGACGTCGCTGACCGTGCCGGGCATCCGGTACGTCGTCGACCCCGGCTTCGCCCGCGTCTCGCGCTACAGCCAGCGGCTCAAGGTGCAGCGCCTGCCCATCGAGCCGGTGTCGCAGGCCTCGGCCCGTCAGCGCGCCGGCCGCTGCGGACGCGTCGCCGAGGGCATCTGCATCCGGCTGTACTCCGAGGAGGACTTCGAGAGCCGGCCCGAGTTCACCGACCCCGAGATCCAGCGCACCAACCTCGCGTCGGTCCTGCTGCAGATGGCCGCGCTCGAGCTGGGCGACGTGACGTCCTTCCCGTTCCTGGACAAGCCGGACTCCCGCGCGGTCGGCGACGGCGTCGTGCTGCTCACCGAGCTCGGCGCGCTCGTGCACGGCCGCGACGGGACCCCGCGCCTGACCAACCTCGGACGCACGCTGTCGCGCCTGCCGCTCGACCCGCGCATGGCCCGCATGGTGATGGCCGCGGACCGGCTCGGCTGCCTGGCCGACGTCCTGGTCATCGTCTCGGCGATGAGCATCCAGGACCCGCGCGAGCGTCCGCTGGAGCACCAGCAGGCCGCCGACGAGAAGCACGCGCGCTTCCGCGAGCCGGACTCGGACTTCCTGTCGTACCTGTCGCTGTGGACGTACCTGCGCGAGCAGCGCGAGTCGATGAGCCACTCGGCGTTCCGCCGGATGTGCCGCGACGAATTCCTGCACTACCTGCGCATCCGTGAGTGGCACGACGTGCACTCCCAGCTGCGCCGCACGGTCAAGGAGCTCGGCATGAGGCCCGGACGCAACGGCGCCGACCCCGACGCCGTCCACCAGGCGCTCCTGCACGGGCTGCTGTCGCACGTGGGCCTGCGCGAGGGCGACTCGCGCGAGTACCTGGGGGCGCGCAACGCCAAGTTCGCCATCTTCCCCGGCTCGGGCCTGGCCAAGAAGCCGCCGCGGCTGGTCATGGCCGGCGAGCTGGTCGAGACGAGCCGGCTGTGGGCGCGCGACGTGGCCAAGATCCAGCCCGAGTGGGCCGAGAAGGCCGGCGAGCACCTGGTCAAGCGCAGCTACAGCGAGCCGCACTGGTCGATCAAGCGCGGCGCGGTCATGGCCCGCGAGCGCGTGTCGCTGTACGGCGTCCCGCTCGTCGCCGACCGCCTCGTGCAGTACGGCCGCGTCGACCCGGTCGTCTCGCGCGAGCTGTTCATCCGCCACGCCCTCGTGCAGGGCGAGTGGCGCACGCATCATGCGTTCTTCGCCCGCAACCGGGCGTTCCTCGACGAGGTCGGCGAGCTCGAGGACCGGCTGCGCCGCCGCGACCTGCGCGTCGACGACGAGACGCTGTTCGCCTTCTACGACGAGCGCGTCCCGGCCGACGTCGTCTCCGGCCGCCACTTCGACTCCTGGTGGAAGAAGGCCAAGCACGAGCAGCCCGACCTGCTCACGTTCGACCCGTCGATGCTGCTCGCCGACGACGTCGACGCCGACGTGGACGAGCTCTACCCGACCGAGTGGTTCTCCGACGGTGCGGCGTACCCGCTGACCTACCGGTTCGAGCCCGGCGTGGTCGAGGACGGCGTCACGGTCGACATCCCGCTGGAGCGGCTGCTGGCCGTCTCCGAGGGCGAGTTCGCCTGGGGCGTCCCCGGTCAGCGCGCCGAGCTGGTCTCGGCCCTGCTGCGCAGCCTGCCCAAGCAGCTGCGCCGCCAGCTCGTGCCCGCGCCGCAGCACGCGGCGACGCTCGCTCCGGCGCCTCGACCCGGCCGACGGCGACCTGGCGACGGCGCTGGCCCGCCAGATCAAGGTGCAGACCGGGGTGCTCGTCGAGCCGTCCGACTTCGACTGGTCGTCGCTGCCCGCCCACCTGCGCATGACGTACCGCGTCGTCGAGGACGGCGACGAGCTCGCCCGCGGCGACTCGCTCGACGAGCTCCGCACCCGCCTGCGCGACCACCTGCGGGCCGACCTCACCGAGACCGCGCGGGCCGAGGAGCGGACCGGCATCAAGGCGTGGGACGTCGGCACCGTCGAGCGCACGATCACCGCCGGCCAGGTGACGGGCTACCCCGCCCTGGTCGACGAGGGCGCCCAGGCCGGCGTGGCGCTGCGCGTGCTGGAGACCGAGGGCGAGCAACGAGCCGCCATGGTCAAGGCCCAGGCGCGGTTGCTGTCGTACGTCGTCGCGACGCCCGTGCCCCAGCTCGGCCGCACCCTCGACGTCCGCACCAAGCTGCTGCTGTCCACGGGACCGTACGCGGACGCCGCCGCCGTCATCGAGGACTGCTTCCTCGCCGCGCTGGACGAGCTCGTCGTGCGCCACGGCGGCCCGGCGTGGGACGAGGCAGAGTTCTCGCTGCTGCGCGAGCAGGTCCGCGCCGACGTCTACGACGTCGCCGAGCAGGCGCTGCGGTCGGTCGTGCAGACCCTGCAGAAGCTGGGCGACGTCGTCCCGGTCGCCGGCGGCTCCGACGCGGCCGAGGACGCCAGGGTGCAGCTCTCGTGGCTGGTCTACCCCGGCTTCGTCCGCGACGCCGGCACCGCCCAGCTGCGCCGGATGCCGCTCTACCTGGAGGCGACCCGGCGCCTGCTGGCGGCCGGCACGCACGTCCACCTCGCGGACGTGCAGGACCTCGAGGCGCGGTTCTACGCGCTCAGCGACCGGCTGCGCCCGTGGCAGCGCCAGGAGCCGGACGTGCGCCATGCGCGCTGGGCGCTCGAGGAGCTGCGCATCGGCCTGTGGGCCCAGGACCTGCGCACGGCCCACCCGATCTCGGTCAAGCGCATGACGAAGCTGCTGGACGCGCTGGAGGCGCGCGCCGGCGCCTGAGCCGCTGCCACGGCTCGGGCGTCAGCACCGCGGACGCACGCGGGCGGGCCGGGATCGGCTCCCGGAC
>NZ_JBNFNZ010000124.1:0-6058 GCF_057364525.1 Aeromicrobium sp. PFPM2_SD2 | reverse complement strand
GACGTGCAGCGGCCGCCGCGCCGCCCGCGCCCGCGCCGCGGTCGGCGGTCCGCCGTCGGCAGGGGCGGGAGGCGTGGGTCGAAGCATGCGGCCATCGTCCTCGCGCGGGGACTTTTGAGACGCGCGTCCCGCAGAGTGAGACAGGTAAGGGGTTCGGGGGAAGTCGAACGTACGGTCTCGGAGTTCGATCTCGCGACCCACCGGTCGCGCTTCCCCCGGCGGCCACGAGCCGCGCACGAAAGGAACGTCATGTCCGAGCCGAACCTCATCGAGGCTCCCAAGCGCCGCGGCCCGCTCGTCGCCGCGGTCGTCGTCGTGGTGCTCGCGGTCATCGCCGCCATCGTCTTCTTCGCCACCCGGGACGACGACTCCGCCGCCGGCGCGGACGCCGAGAAGGTCACCCTGGGCGTCGTCGGCGCCAGCGACCCCTACTGGGAGGAGCTGGTCGACGCCGCCGCGAAGGAGAACATCGACCTCGAGGTCAAGGACTTCGCCGACTACGCCCAGCCGAACCCGTCGGTGAGCGAGGGCGAGCTGGACATCAACCAGTTCCAGCACATCATCTACCTGGCCGAGTACAACGTGGCCAACGACGACGACCTCACGCCGATCGGCGCCACGGCGATCTACCCGCTGTCGCTGTACTCGGAGAAGTACGACTCGGTCGAGGACATCAAGGCCGGCGAGACCGTCGTCGTGCCCGACGACGACTCCAACCAGGCCCGCGGCCTGCTCGTGCTGCAGTCGGCCGGCCTCATCGAGCTCAAGGACGGCGGCTCGCCGTACTCGACGCTCGACGACGTCCTGCCCTCGTCCAAGGTGAAGGTCAAGGCCCTGCAGGCCGACCTGACGCCCACGTCGCTGCCCGACGTCGCCGCCGCGATCATCAACAACGACTTCGTCGAGAAGGCCGGCCTGAAGTTCGAGGACGCCATCGCGACCGACGACGCCTCCGACCCGGCCGCGGCGCCGTACATCAACATCTTCGCCGTCCGCGCCGAGGACAAGGACAACGCGACGTTGAAGAAGCTCGTGAAGATCTACCACGACACCAAGGCCGTCACCGACGGCGTCAAGGAGGTCTCCGGCGGCACGGCGGTCATCGTCGACACCCCCGTCGACGAGCTGCGCAAGACCCTGTCCGACGTCGAGGCCGACGTCCGCGCCAAGGGCTGACCCACCGCACGACCCCGCGGGGCGCGGCGCCACGAGCGCCGCGCCCCACGGTCCTTCCCCCACCCCGAGAGGACGAACGTGGCACTCGTCGAGCTACGCGACGTGCGCAAGGAGTACCCGCCCGCCCAGCGCGGCGGGGAGCCGGTGCACGCCATCCGCGGCGTCGACCTGGACGTCGAGGCCGGCGACATCTACGCCGTCGTCGGCTACTCCGGCGCCGGCAAGTCGACCCTCGTCCGCCTGGTCAACGCGCTCGAGCCGGCGACGTCCGGCACCGTGACTGTCGACGGCGTCGAGCTGACCGGGCTCAAGGAGCGCCAGCTCCAGCGCGTCCGGCTCGGGATCGGCATGATCTTCCAGCAGTTCAACCTGCTGCACTCGCGGACGGTGTGGGGCAACCTCGCGTACCCGCTCGAGGTCGCCGGCGTCGGCCGCGCCGAGCAGCAGCAGCGGATCAGCGAGCTGCTGCACTTCGTCGGCCTGGCCGACAAGGCCCACCAGTATCCCGAGCAGCTGTCCGGCGGCCAGAAGCAGCGCGTCGGCATCGCTCGCGCCCTGGCCACCAGCCCCAAGCTGCTGCTCGCCGACGAGGCGACCAGCGCGCTCGACCCCGACACCACCCAGGAGGTCCTGGACCTGCTGACCCGGGTCAACCGCGAGCTGGGCATCACCGTCGTCGTCATCACCCACGAGATGGACGTCGTCCGCTCGATCGCCAACAAGGTGGCGGTCATGGAGAACGGCCTGGTGGTCGAGCGTGGCCTGGTGAAGGACGTCTTCGCCGACCCGCAGCACGCCGTCACCAAGCGGTTCGTCGGCACCGTGGTCGACACCGTCCCGGAGGGCGAGGTGCTCGACGACCTGCGTCAGCGGCACCGTCGCCTGGTGACCCTGGAGTTCCGCGAGGGCTCGCCCGGTCAGTCGCAGGTCTTCGCCGAGCTGCTGGACCGCGACGTGCGTTTCGAGCTCGTCCACGGCGGCATCGAGCGCGTGCAGGGCGCGACGTTCGGCAACCTGACCCTCGCCCTCACCGGCGAGCCGGCGCGCGTCCGGGAGGCGGTGGCGGCCGTGAGTCGCCTGGTGCGGACGGAGGAGCTGGCATGAGCACCCGCGAGACCCGCCTGCCCGAGCTGTGGGACCTGGTGTGGCAGAACACCGTCGCCACGCTCTGGATCGTCGCGCTGGTCATGCTCATCGGCGGCCTGCTCGGCCTGCTGCTCGGCATCGGGCTCTACGTCACCCGGCCGGGCGGGCTCTACCAGAACCGCGTGATCAGCGTCGTGCTCAACGTGCTGGTCAACTTCTTCCGGCCCATCCCGTTCGTCATCCTCATCGCGGCCGTGCAGCCGGCGGCCAGAGCCGTGGTCGGCATCGGCATCGGCAACCGCGCCGTCATCTTCGCGATGGTGGTCGGCTCGATGTTCGCCATCGCGCGCATCGTCGAGCAGAACCTCGTCACGGTGCAGCCCGGCGTCATCGAGGCGGCGCGCTCGATGGGGGCCAGCCGCCTGCGGATCCTGCGCACCATCGCGCTGCCCGAGGCGCTCGGACCGCTCGTGCTCGGCTACACGTTCGCGTTCGTCGCGGTCATCGACATGCAGGCGATCGCCTCGGTCATCGGCGGCGACGGCATCGGCGGCTTCGCGCTGCAGTACGGCTACCGCCAGTTCGACACCGCCGTGACCTGGACGGCCGTGGTGATCATCGTGGTGATCGTCCAGCTCGTGCAGTTCGGCGGCAACCGCCTGGCCCGCCACTTCCTGCGCCGCTAGGCAGCTCGTGCCCGGCGCCGGCACGCGCTGAGCGTGACGTTTCGGGGGTGAATCGGGTCAATCGACCCCCGAAACGTCACACTCAGCGGGTCAGGCGCCGAGGACGCGGTCGAGGTAGGCGTTGGTGAACGTCCGCTCGGGGTCGAGCCGGTCGCGGGCGGCCACGAAGTCGTCGAAGCGGGCGTACTGCTTGCGCAGGTAGTCGGCGTCGCGGGTGTGGATCTTGCCCCAGTGCGGACGTCCCTCGTGGGCGGCGAAGATCGCCTCCGCGCCGGCGAAGTACCGCTCGAACGGACGCTGGACGTACTGGTGCACCGCGACGTAGGCGTTGTCGCGCTCGTGCCCGGTCGACATCCACACGTCGTCGGCGGCAGTGAAGCGCACCTCGACCGGGAAGCTGACCGTCAGGTCGCTGCGGTCGACGAACGCGGCCAGCTCCTCCACGACGTCGCGGACGGCCGCCCGCGGCACGGCGTACTCCATCTCGCGGAAGCGCACACGACGCGGCGAGCAGAACACCTCGTGCGAGCGGTCGGTGAACTCGCGCGCGGAGAGGGCGCGGGCGTTGACCCGGTTGATCGCCGGCACCCACGACGGCCGGGCGGTGCCCAGCCGGCAGATCGCGCCGAACGCGCCGTTGCTGAGCACCTCGTCCTCGAGCAGGCGGCGGGCGCGGCCGACCGGGCGCGGCTCGGTGCCGGCCGGGACGCGGTTGTTGCGCTTGGTGCTCGTGCGCCGGGTGTGCGGCCACCAGTAGAGCTCGAAGTGGTCGTTGCCGTCGACGAGGTCGTCGAGGCCCTCCCACACGGCGTCCAGCGCCATCGGCTCCTCGCGGGCGTGCAGCAGGAACGCCGGGACGCACTGCAGCACGACCTCGGTGACGACGCCCAGGGCGCCGAGCGAGACGCGCGCGGCGCCGAACAGCTCGTCGCCCTCGGCCAGGTCCAGCACCTCGCCGGTGCCGGTGACGAGCCGGACCCCGACGACGGCCTTGCTGATGCCGTGCAGGCGTCCGCCCGTGCCGTGGGTGCCGGTGGAGACGGCGCCGGTGATGGTCTGGTGGTCGATGTCGCCCAGGTTGGGCAGCGCGAGCCCGAGGGCGTCCAGCAGCCGGTTGAGCTCGCGCAGGCGCAGGCCGCCCTCGACGCGGACGAGCCCGGTGGACGCGTCGGCGTGCAGCAGCCGCGTCATGCGGCTCATCTCGACCATGACGCCGTCGGTGGTGGCGATGGACGTGAACGAGTGCCCGCTGCCCACCGCCTTCACGCGGCGCCCGACCGCGGCGGCCTCGCGCACGAGCTCGACCACCTCCGCGGTGCTGGTGGGACGCAGGACGGCGGTGGGGTGCGCGATCGCGCTGCGGCCCCAGTTGACCCAGGTGGTGCTCATCCGAAGTTCTTCCCCTCGCCGCGGTAGGTGGGCAGCAGCTCGACGTCCCCGGCGGCGTCGACGAGCGCCACCCGGTCGAAGCGCTCGCACATCTCGCCGGCCTTGGCGTGGCGCATCAGCACCCGGTCGCCGAGCCGCAGGGTGCGGGCGGCCGCGCCCTTGACCGGGGTCTGCACCTCGCCGGCGCCCTCGGAGCCGATGAGCGACAGGCCGTCGGGCCAGACCGGGCTCGGGGCGCGGGACGCCTTGGCCGGGCCGCTGGCCGTGTAGCCGCCGGAGAACAGGGTGACGACGTCGTCGGCCGGACGGCGGACGACCGACAGTGCGTAGTACGCGGCCGGACGGGCGTGGAAGGCGTCGTAGCGGTCGAACAGGGTCGGCATGAACAGGCCGGACCCGGCGGTCAGCTCGGTGATGGCGGGGTCGGCGCCGGTGACCTCGAGGCTGCCGGTGCCGCCGGCGTTGACCAGCTGCAGGTCGGCGTGGTGGCGCACGGCCTCCACGACCGCGGCGCGCCGCTCGGCGAGGTCGTCGTTGGAGCGCTTCTTGACGAGGCGGACGGCCGGGGACGTGTCGGGGCAGGCCCGCGACCTGGGCGTCGTAGAACATCACGCGACGAGCTCGAAGCCCGGGCGGGCGGCGATCGCGGCGGCCAGCGCGGACGCCTGCTCCGGCGTGCGGACGGGGGAGCGGCGCACACCCAGGTGCAGCGGCCCGACGCGCAGCGAGCAGTCGACGTCCAGGCACAGCCGGATCGGCGGGTGGTCGCCGCCCACGAGCGCGTCCAGCAGGTCGAGGTGCTCGAGCGAGTCGACCATCAGCGTGATGGCGGCCAGACGCTGATCGGACGCGACGAGGTCGCGCAGCGCGGAGGCGTCGGCCGTGGGGTAGGCGAGCAGCAGGTCGTCGTGGCCCAGGTCGGCCAGCCAGGTGGACTCGGCCAGCGAGTACGTCATGAGGCCGGCGAACCCCTCGTGGGCGAGCGTGCGGTCGAGCAGCTCGCGCACGCGCACGGACTTGGACGCGACCCGCACCGGCACGCCGCCGGCCCGGCGGACGAGGTCGTGGGTGTTGGTCGCCAGGGCGGGTCCGTCGAGGATCGCGCACGGGGCCGGCAGGTCCGCGGTGGCGCGCAGCAGGCGGTCGTAGGGCTCGGACACGCGCCCACCCTAGGGGGACCCGAGGCTCCCGTGGGAGGGTTCGCCGCAGCCGGGGTCCACTACGATGACGGCGCGGGCCGGGCCCGCACGCCCCTGTAGCTCAGTTGGTAGAGCGCCTCACTTGTAATGAGGATGTCGCGGGTTCGACTCCTGTCGGGGGCTCCGAGAGAGTGCACGGTGGCACGTCGGCAGACCGTCCCGAGCGCCTCACGTGTCATGAGGATGTCGCGGGTTCGACTCCTGTCGGGGGCTCCAAGGAAAGTGGGCGGTGGCACGTCGGCGGACCGTCCCGAGCGCCTCACGTGTCATGGGGATGTCGCGGGTTCGACTTCTGTCGGGGGCTCCAGATGTCGCCCCCAGTGCGTCCTTGCACGGCCGCGCAAGCATCCTGTAAGCCCGACGGTGGACGGTGGAGCCTCCAGGCGTCGAGGTCTCGGCGCCGCTCACCGAGAGGCTCGACCAGCATGCGTGCACCCCGTTCCGTCCCTGCCGCCGCCGCCACGGCGACGGGCGCTCCTCGGCGCTCCTCACCGGCTGCGGGGGGCACCGACGGTGCCGCGG
>NZ_JBNFNZ010000123.1:0-6181 GCF_057364525.1 Aeromicrobium sp. PFPM2_SD2 | reverse complement strand
ACCTCGCCCCGCCGCCGCACCGCCTACGACGAGACGTCGCTGCGCCTGGCCCAGGCCCACCGCGACGTCGAGGACCTCACCGAGCGGCTCGCGCAGGCCAGCACCGAGCTCGAGACCGCGGTGGCCGCGCAGGAGGAGGCCGACCAGTCCCTCACCGAGGCCGAGACGCGCCGCGAGCGCGCCGAGCTGGCCGTCGAGCCCGACGACGAAGGAGCGACATGACCGAGCAGGGACCCATCGTCCTGGACCGTGACGAGGCCCGGCGGCTGCTGGGCGTGGGCGTCGTCGGACGCGTCGCGTTCGTCGACGCCGACGGCACGCTGCAGCTCGTGCCGGTGAACTACCGCGAGCTTGACGGCGACGTCTTCTGGCTCACGCTGGCCGACGGCGTCATCGCGCGCTCGACGGCGGCGACCAGGTCGCCTTCCAGGTCGACCACCACGACGACACCAACCAGGACGGCTGGAGCATCCTGGTGCGCGGCCGGGCCGAGGTCGTCGACGACGCCGACCTCCACGCCGCCCTCGTGGAGCGCGGGCTGCGCCCCTGGGGCGTCGGGCGCGCGCACCACCCTGGTGCGACTGCGGGTGGCCGCCATCAGCGGGCGCCGCGTGCGGCTCGCCCCGCGCTGAGGTTCAGTGGGGCCATGAGCACCTCCATCGAGCACAACCCGACCGACGAGCGGTACGAGATCTACGTCGACGGCGAGCTGGCCGGGTTCACCCAGGCCGTCCCCGACGGCGACAGCGTCCTCATGGACCACACCGTGGTCGAGGACCGCTTCTCCGGCCAGGGGCTCGCCGCCGAGCTGGTGGGCGCCGCGCTGCAGGACGTCCGCGAGTCCGGACGCACCGTGCGGCCCACCTGCTCGTACGTGCGCCACTACCTCGACGAGCACCCCGAGCTCGCCGACCTGGTCGACCCGTCGCACCGGCCGGCCGACTGAGCTAGTCGCCGAACGCCTCGCGCAGCGCCGGCAGCAGCCGCTCGACGCCGGTGTCGAAGAGCTCCTCCTGGGCCTCGTCGCCGATCTGGACGAGGGCGAGGTCGGTGTAGCCGGCCTCGGCGAACGGGCGCACCGCCTCGACCACGGCGTCGACGTCGTCGCCGCACGGGATCTGGTCGGCCACGTCCTCGGGCCGCACGAACTGCGTGGCACCGGCGAAGGCCGACGGTCCGGGCAGCTCGGCGTTGACCTTCCAGCCGCCCGCGAACCAGCGGAACTGGTCGTGCGCCCGCTGTGTCGCCGCCTCGGCGTCCGCGCCCCACGCGATCGGCAGCTGGGCGACCTTGCGCCCGCCCGGTCCGCCACGCGCGTGCTCGTCCCACAGCGGCGCCAGCGAGGGGTCCGGCTCGGTGGAGATCATGACGTCGGCCCGCGGCGCGCCCACCTTGATCGACTGCTCGCCGCTCACCGCCACGCCGATCGGCACGCGCTGCTCGGGCAGGTCCCACAGCTTCGCCGAGTCCACGCTCAGGTGCTTGCCCCGGTACGAGACGTAGCCGCCGTCGAACAGCGCGTTGATGATGTCCAGGGCCTCGGTGAACATCTCGTGCCGGACGTTCACCGGAGGCCACCCGCGCCCGACCACGTGCTCGTTGAGGTTCTCCCCCGCGCCCAGGCCCAGCGTGAACCGGCCCTCGCTGAGGATGCCCAGGGTCGCGGCCTGCTGGGCGACGACCGCCGGGTGGTAGCGCATGATCGGCGCGGTCACGTACGTCATCAGCGGCAGCGTGCTGGTGGCCTGGGCGACGGCGCCCAGCATCACCCACGCGTTGGGGCTGTGGCCCTGCTCGACGACCCACGGGAAGAAGTGGTCGCTGCTGACGGCGAAGTCGAAGCCGGCCCGCTCGGCGCTGACGGCGTGCTGCACGAGCCGCTGCGGCGGGGTCTGCTCGGTCATGAGGGTGTACCCGAAGCGCATCATGGCCCCACGCTAGGCGGGCCGCGCCGGGGTCACACCTCGAGCCCGGCTACGCCGGGCCGACGTCCAGGACGCGCACGACGGCCTCGCCGGCCGCGTCGGACGCCGGCAGGTCGACCTCGGCGCTGATGCCCCAGTCGCGGTCGCCGGCGGGGTCGTCGAACGCTGGCGCACCCGCCAGGTGTCGCCGTCCTCGGTGACCATGAACAGCTGCGGGCCTCGGGCGGCCGGGCCGGTGCCGAGGGACTCGTACTCGTCCCGGTACTCCTCCACGGCCTCGCGCCAGGCGTCGGCGGTCCAGCCGGACTCGGCGTCCAGGTCGCCCAGGGCGTCCCAGCGTCCGAGCGCCGCCAGCTCGACCCGGCGGAACAGGGCGTTGCGCACGAGCACGCGGAAGGCCCGGGCGTTGCCGGTCACCGGGCGCGGCGGCGCGCTGGCGTCGGCTTGCGGCCTCACCTCCGCCACGTCCTCGCCCGGGTGCACGAGCTGCTCCCACTCGTCGAGCAGGCTCGAGTCGGTCTGGCGGACGAGCTCGCCGAGCCACTCGGTGAGGTCGCCGAGCTCCTCGGTCCGGACGCGCTCGGGGACGGTGCGCACGAGCGTCTTGTAGACGTCCGAGAGGTACCGCAGCACGAGGCCCTCGGACCGGGCCAGCCCGTACTCGGAGATCAGCTCGGAGAACGTCATCGCCCGCTCCCACATCTCGCGCACGACCGACTTCGGTCGCAGCTGGTGGTCGGCGACCCACGGGTGGCCGGCGCGGTAGGTCTCGTACGCCGCCTCCAGCAGGTCGCGCAGCGGCTGCGGGTGCTCGACGTCCTCGAGGGCGTCCATGCGCTCCTCGTACTCCATGCCCTCGGCCTTCATCTCCGCGACGGCCTCGCCGCGGGCGCGGAACCGCTGGGCCGAGATGATCGGCCGCGGGTCGTCCAGCGTCGCCTCGACGACCGACACGACGTCGAGCGCGAAGGTCTCGGACTCGGGGTCGAGCAGCTCCAGCGCCGCGACGGCGAACGGGCTCAGCGGCTGGTTGAGCGCGAAGTTGGCCTGCAGGTCGACGGTCAGCCGCAGCGTGCGTCCCTCCTCGTCCGGCGGGTCGAGCCGCTCCACCACGCCGCCGGTGAGCAGCGCGTCGAGGATCTCGTCGACCTGGGCCAGCAGCGCGTCCTGGCGCTCGGGCGTCTCGTCGCTCTCGCGCAGCATCCGCTCCAGGGACGCCCGCGCGTCGCCGGGGCGGCTCACGACGTCCAGCACCATGGCGTGGCTGACCCGCATGCGCGAGACCAGCGGCTCGGGCGTGCCGTTCACCAGCTTGTCGAACGTGCCCTCGTTCCAGGAGACGAAGCCCTCCGGCGCCTTCTTGCGCACGACCTTGCGCCGCTTCTTGGGGTCGTCGCCGGCCTTGGCGAGCGCCTTGGCGTTCTCGATCTCGTGCTCGGGCGCCAGCACGACCACGTGGCCGACGGTGTCGAACCCGGCGCGGCCGGCCCGTCCGGCGATCTGCTGGAACTCGCGCACCTGGAGCTGGCGCTGCCGCGTGCCGTCGTACTTGCTCAGACCGCTGAACAGCACGGTGCGGATGGGGACGTTGATGCCGACGCCCAGCGTGTCGGTGCCGCAGACCACCTTGAGCAGGCCCGCCTGGGTGAGCGTCTCCACCAGGCGGCGGTAGCGGGGCAGCATCCCGGCGTGGTGGACGCCGATGCCCATGCGCACCAGCCGCGACAGCGTCTTGCCGAACGCCGAGGTGAACCGGAAGTCGCCGATCTGCTCGGCGATCGCGTCGCGCTCCTCGCGGGTGGCCACCTTCACGCTGGTGAGCGCCTGGGCCCGCTCGAGCGCGGCCGCCTGCGTGAAGTGGACGACGTAGACCGGCGTCTGGTGCGTCTCGACCAGCCCCTCGAGCGTCTCCTGCACGGGCGTCATGACGTACTCGCTGACCAGCGGCACGGGACGCTCGGCGGTGGTCACCGCCACCGTCGCGCGTCCGGTGCGCTCCTGGAGGCGCTGCTGCAGGCGGGTGGTGTCGCCGAGCGTGGCCGACATGAGCAGGAACTGGGCGTGCGGCAGCTCCAGCAGCGGCACCTGCCAGGCCCAGCCGCGGTCGGGGTCGGCGTAGTAGTGGAACTCGTCCATGACGACGAGCCCCACGTCGGTCTGCTCGCCCTCGCGCAGCGCCATGTTGGCCAGCACCTCGGCGGTCGCCGCGACGATCGGGGCGTCGGCGTTGACGGCGGCGTCGCCGGTGATCATGCCGACGTTCTCGGCACCGAAGACCTCGCACAGGTCGAAGAACTTCTCGCTCACCAGCGCCTTGATCGGGGCGGTGTAGACGCTGCACTCGCCGCGGGCGAGCGCGGCGGCGATGGCGCCGGTGGCCACGAGGCTCTTGCCCGAGCCGGTCGGGGTGGCGAGCACGACGTTGGCGCCCGAGAGGCACTCGAGCACCGCCTCGTCCTGGTGCGGGTACAGCGCGAGCCCGCGCTTCTCGACCCACTGGACGAAGGCGTCGTAGACGACGTCCTCGTCGGTGGTGGTGCCGGAGGGCAGCAGGTCGACCAGGCGCATCCGTCCATTGTCGCCGGTCGTCCCCGCGCTCCGCGTGCCGCCCCGCGCGGACGCTGCCAGACTCGGCGCATGCCGCTCACCCCGCTGCACGAGGACCCGCGCACGTCGGCCCCGCAGACCGTCGGCCGGCTCGCGCTCGGCGCGGTCCTGGTCCTCGCCGGCGTCTCGCACCTGACCTTCGCGCGCGAGGAGTTCCGCGCCCAGGTGCCGGGCTGGACGCCGCTGGACGAGGACACCGTCGTGGTGGTGTCGGGGTTCGTGGAGATCGGGCTGGGCGGCGCGGCGCTGCTGCTCGGACGGCGGAAGGTGGCCGTCGGCTGGCTGCTGGCCGCGTTCTTCGTCGCGATCTTCCCCGGCAACGTCTCGCAGTACGTCACGCACACCGACGCGTTCGGGCTGGACTCGGACGCCAAGCGCGGTGTCCGGCTGCTGTTCCAGCCGCTGCTCGTGCTGTGGGCGCTGTGGTCGACCGGCGCCTGGCGCCGGCGCTGAGCGTCCCACCCGTGTGACGATCGACGTCACAGACTCGCCGGGGCCGAGAATGCCTCAAGTCCTTGGTGCGCGGGCCGACCATGGAGGGCGTGACGAACGATCCCCTGGCCGAGGCCGAGGCCCGCTGGCGACGCGACGAGGTGCTCTCCCTCGTGGCCGCCCTCCGCAGCGCCGAGCCGACCTCCGGCGCCGAGCTGCGGGCCCTGCTGGACGAGCTCGAGGACCTCGAGGCCGATCTCTCCCCCGTCGTCACCGCGTCGTAACCCCCGGACGTCCGCCGTCACCTGCACGTGACATCACCGGTGTAGAAATCCTGGCGTGGGGTACCTGCAGGTCCCACGGACGAGGAGGCGGGCATGGGTGACCAGGGACGGACGGTGCTGGTGCTGTCGGGAGGAGCCTCCCGGGGCGCGGCCCAGATCGGCATGCTGCGAGCGCTGCTCGAGCGTGGCGTCGTCCCCGACCACCTCGTCGGCACGTCCGTGGGTGCGCTCAACGCGGCCTTCCTGGCCTGCGACCCGACGCCGGCCCGCGTCGCCGAGCTCCACGAGGGCTGGCGCGACATCGGCGGCGGCACGATCTTCCTTGGCACCACCTTCACCCGGCTGCGCCACCTCGCCCGCCGGCGTCCCTACCTGTACGACAACGTCAACCTGGCCCGCGTCGTCGCCGACTGGGTGCCGCACGGCCGGCTCGAGGACCTGCCCACGCCGGTCCGGGTCGTCACGTCCGAGCTCGGCTCGGGACTGCCGTCGTACCACGACCGTGGCGACGTCCAGGAGCTGCTGCTGGCGTCCACGGCGCTGCCGGCGGTCTTCCCGCCCGTGGTGCTCACCAACCCCGTGACCGGCGAGGAGTCGCTCCACGTCGACGGCGGCATCACCGACAACGTCCCGCTCGCCGGGGCGGTCGACCTGGCGCCGACCACCGTCTACGTGCTCAACGTCAGCCCGCCGGTGCGGGCCCGCGCGCCGCGCAACCCGATCGACGTGCTCATCATGTCGCTGGGCGCCTCCATGCGGCTGCGCCCGACGGTCGACCTGGGTCCGTCCGTGCGGGTCGTGGAGATCGGCTTCCCCGAGCTGGACGTGCCGATGACCGACTTCTCGCAGACCGACGCCCTCGTGGACGCGGGGCACGCCGCCGCCGAGGCGGTCCTGGACGCGCACGCGGCGGCGGACGCGGCGGGGGCGGAG
>NZ_JBNFNZ010000122.1:0-6216 GCF_057364525.1 Aeromicrobium sp. PFPM2_SD2 | reverse complement strand
CCAGTGCAGGCGCACGTCGAGCCCGTCCAGCCGGTTCGACAGGCTGCGGACCGCGCGCTGGAGGCCGGCGCGGTCGACGGCGGCGGCGACCTCGTCGACCGCGTCGGCCAGGGTCGCGGGGTCCACGCGGGGGACCGGTGGGGTGACGGCGGCGTGACGTCGCCGACCGAGCAGTGCGGGCATCCGTGCTCCTTCATGGCGACCTCGTTGTCGCCGGCTGGTCGGGTGGTCGGCGCAGTGTCGAAGCGGGGGAGCCTGAGCCGGCGCGACCGAGAGCGAAACCGTAACAGGGGAAGTTGAACGTTGCATGACGAAGTGAATCGTGCGGTTCAGATCACACTCCCCCGGCTGAGCCGGGGCGTCGTCAGCCCTGGAGCGAGCCCGGACGGAGCACGAGGAGGGCGACGTCGTCGGCGACGCCCTCGTCCGCGACGTCCAGCAGGATGCGGTCCGCGGCGCGCTCGACGTCGAGCCCGGAGCACCCCTGGACGACCTTGACCAGCCGCTCGATGCACTCGGTCAGGGACGTGCCCCGCCGCTCGACGAGTCCGTCGGTGTAGAGCACCAGCAGGTCGCCGTCCGCCAGCTCGAGCTCGTGGTCGGACCGTGGCACCGCGGGGTCGACGCCGAGCATGAGGTCGTACGACTCGAGCACCTCCACGGTGCCGTCGCCCCGGAGCACGATCGGCGGCAGGCTGCCGGCGTTCGTCCAGCGGACCAGCCAGCGGCCGGCGACGGTCTCGGACCGGTGCAGACGCATGAGGACGGCGGTCGCCTGGACGCCGAGGTCCAGCCCCTCGAGCGCGCCGTCGAGCAGGCCCATGACGGTGGCGGGGCCGGCGTCCACGCCGTGGGCGAGCGCGCGCAGCATCGTGCGGGTGTGGGCCATCCCGGCGGCGGCGACGCGGTCGTGGCCCGAGACGTCGCCGACGGTGACGGTGAGCTCGCCGTGCGGGTCCACGAACGCGTCGTACCAGTCGCCGCCGACCTCGGCCTGGTCCGCGCTGGGCCGGTAGCGGACCGCGACCTGCACGTCGTCCGGGTGGCGGGGCGTGGTGAGCAGGCTGCTCTGCAGCGCCTCGGACAGGCGGCGCTCGCTGAGCGCGATGCGTCGCTCGACCTCGCGCGCCTCCAGCCGGGCGCGCACCTGGCCGACGGCGGTGGCCACCAGGCGCAGGAAGTCCAGGTAGCGGTGGTCGGGCGACAGACCGGGGTTGAGACCGATGACGAGCGCCGGCGGGTCGGCCAGGTCGACACCGGGAGATCGCACCGGGATCCAGGCGACGTGGCCCTGAGCGGTGTCGTCGAGCAGCAGGTCGGCGCCGCGCAGCGAGCGTGGCGGCCGAGCCGGCAGGGCACGACCGGCGGGGCCGGGACGCGTCGCCGCCTCGCGGTACTCCACGACGTGGACGTCCTCGGTCGCGCCGGACAGCACGTCCAGCACGACCGGCTCGAGCTCGTCGACGGTCTCCACGTCGGCCAGGCGGGTGCGCAGCTCGGTCAGCACCGCCATGCGGCGCAGGGCCAGGACCTTGTCGGTCGTCTCCGTGACGATGTCCAGGACGCCCTCGACCTCGCCGACCTCGTTGTGCACGGGCGAGTAGGAGTAGGTGAAGTAGCCGTCGTGCAGCGCGCCGCCGCGCACGAGCGGCACGAGCGCGTCGTCGAGCAGCGACGACGGCGCGCCGTCGAGCACCGCCTGCATCATGTCGCCGATCAGGTGCCACGCCTCGGGAAACACCTCGGCGCACGGACGCCCGAGCGCCCAGGGGTGCTTGTCGCCCAGGATCGGCACGTAGGCCTCGTTGTAGACCAGCACGAACTCCGGGCCCCACAGCAGCGTCGCCGGGAACCGGGTGTTCACGACGACATCCACGGCCTGGCGCAGCGTGGGGGTCCAGTCGTCGGGGCGGCCCAGCGGCGTGCTGGGCCAGTCGACGGTCTCGAACGCCGGACCCTTGCGCCAGGGCTTCAGCGGCACGACGCCTCCTTCGGACTCACACGCGCCGGCTCCCGGCGTCCGCGCAAGCATCCCATCGGTCAGGCCGCCGGTCGACTCGACCGGACGCGGTCACGGCGCGGCTGCCCAGGACGCACGAGAGCCCCGGTCCCTGACGGGACCGGGGCTCTGCTGGCGGTGGCGGTGGGATTTGAACCCACGGTGGGCTGTTAACCCACACACGCTTTCGAGGCGTGCTCCTTAGGCCGCTCGGACACGCCACCGCGGAAGACCTTACTAGAGGGACGACGCGTCCTGGAAATCGGGGCCGGGCCAGGCGTCGGGGTCGATCGCGTAGACGTAGCGCCGGTGCGGCCACTCGGTCAGCGTCCACAGCTGGCGGCGCTCCGGCCAGTAGGTGATGTCCTCCGCGCCCGTGGCCAGCACGCCCGCGTGCTTGCGCCACCGGCCGGGCTCGCCGACCCACAGCGCGCCGGCCTTCCCCTCCCCCGCGCTGGCCGTGACGTACCAGCGGTCACCGGCCTGGCAGGTGCCCTGCATGCGGTGCGGCTGGTCGTCGAACCACTCCGGGTCCGCGGACGCGGGCAGGCCGAGCTCGTCGAGGGCGTGGCGCACCATGCGGTGGCGCTGCGCCGCCTTCGTGCCGTACTCGCCGGCGACCAGTCGCGGCTCGTCACCGCTGCGGTCGAAGGTCAGGAACGACCAGGTCATCTCCGAGCGGTCGCGCCGCGGACGCGTGCGGTGGGCCGAGTGCAGCGGCAGGACGTACCGGTAGCCGCGTCCGCGCCACCGCGGCACGCGCTCGACGTCGTCCAGGTCGAAGACCCGGAAGCCGAACGGACCCGCCGCCACGTACAGCCGGGAGCCCTCCCAGGCCAGGCCGCCGGCGTGGACGCGCACGGTGAGCATCGGCCGCAGCGCGCCCAGCCACCGCGGACCGGGGCGGTGCACGAGGCGCACGTGCCGGTAGCGGGGACGCTCGCCCGCCGGGTCGACCACCGTGATCCGGGACCCGAGCCCGAGCAGGCCGAGCAGGCCCTTGGCGTACCAGCTGGCGATCATCACCGGTCGTCCCGACCAGCGCCCGTGGGCGGACGTCGTGAGGCCCTGCGGCCACCAGCGCCGGGTCGCCCGGTCGCGGGCGTCCCAGGTGAACCCCTCGACCGCCGCCCTCGCGGGGACGTCGACGCGGACGCCCTCACGGTCGAGGTCGTCCAGGACTCCAGCAAGACCGACGCGCATCCCGCCACGGTAGGGCGGACGGGCGCCGGGCTCACCTCGAGCGGTCGAGCTGCCCGGCGGCGGAATCGAGCAGGACGCCGAGCACCATCGGGTAGGCGCTGTGCGGTCGGCGACGCTGGGCGACCGGAGGTCGGGCAAGACCTGCGCCGGCACCTGAGTCGCCGGCACCAAGGACCTGCTCACCGCCTACGGGTCGCCCTGGGGCTGCGCGATTCCGCCTGACCCCCACGATCCAGGGATGTTTCGGACGCCTGCTCGCGGGCACCATCGAGGCAGCGGCCCCCTCGCCCCCATCCAAAACCTCGAGGGGGCCGCTGTCGTGCGTCCGGGTTCTCGCCGTCACGCGCTGACCCGCACGCACGAAGGGCCGGGACCCCGAGGTCCCGGCCCTTCGTCGTGCGTCGATCACTCCGGCGGACGGCTCGCCGCCAGGAACGTGTCGCTGAACAGGTCGAAGTCGTCGCTCGGACCCCGGCCGGTGCCGGCGCCGCTGAGCAGGCTGGTCAGCTCGCCGACGGCGCGGTCGATGCGCGCGGTCAGCGCACCCTTGCCCTCGCTGCCCCAGTCGTGCGGGCTGGCGAAGATGCCGGTCGGGATCGGCATCGCCTGCAGGTAGGCGAACAGCGGGCGCAGCGTGAAGTCGATGGCCAGCGAGTGCCGCGCGGTGCCACCGGTGGCGGCCAGCAGCACGGGCTTGCCGGTCAGCGCGTCGGGCTCCAGGCCGTCCACGAAGGCCTTGAACAGGCCGGGGTAGGACGCCTTGAAGATCGGCGTGACGACCACGAGCGCGTCCGCGCCGGTGACGGCGTCGACGACCGGGCGGAGGCGTCCGTTCGGGAAGCCGGTCAGCATCGCGTCGGTGACGTCGTGGGCGTAGTCGCGCAGGGAGTGGATCTCGGTCTCCGCGTCCGGCAGCTGGGCACGGACGGCGGCGAGCACCTGCTCGCCGAGCATCGTCGAGCTGGACGGCTCGCTCAGCCCGGACGTGAGGGCGACGACCTTGGTCATGCGGGCACCTCCTCGGTGCGGGTGGCCTCGGCGGCCGCCTTGGCGGCGACCCGGGAGGCGTGGTCAGGGGTGTCGGGGACGTCCGCCGGACGACGGGCGGCGAACTCGGCGCGCAGCGCGGGCAGCACCTCGCCGAGCAGGTCCAGCTGGTTCAGGACCGTCTTGAGCGGCAGGCCGGCGTGGTCGACCAGGAACAGCTGACGCTGGTAGTCGCCGAAGTAGTCCGCGAACGCGAGCGTCTTCTCGACGAACTGCTGCGGGCTGCCGACGGTCAGCGGCGTCTGCTCGGAGAAGTCCTCCAGGCTCGGGCCGTGGCCGTAGACCGGCGCGTTGTCGAAGTAGGGGCGGAACTCCTTCACCGCGTCCTGGCTGTTGCGGGCCAGGTAGAACTGCCCGCCGAGGCCGACGATCGCCTGGTGCGGGTCGCCGTGGCCGTAGTGGGCGTAGCGCTGGCGGTAGAAGTTGATCAGCCGGATGTAGTGCTCCTTGGGCCAGAAGATGTTGTTCGCGAAGTAGCCGTCGCCGTAGAACGCGGCCAGCTCGGCGACCTCCGGCGTCCGGATCGAGCCGTGCCACACGAACGGCGCGACGCCGTCCAGCGGGCGCGGGGCGAGCGTGAAGCCCTGCAGCGGGCTGCGGAACTCGCCGCTCCAGCTGACGACCTCCTCGTCCCAGAGCTTGCGCAGCAGGTGGTAGTGCTCGACGGTCAGCTCGACGGCCTTGCGTCCGTCGTAGCCGAACCACGGGTACACCGGGGCGGTGTTGCCGCGGCCGAGCATGAGGTCCATGCGGCCGTCGACGAGGTTCTGCAGGTACGAGTAGTCCTCGGCGATCTTGACCGGGTCGTTGGTGGTGATCAGCGTCGTGGACGTCGACAACTTCAGTGTCGACGTCTGCGCGCCGATGTAGGCCAGCAGCGTCGTGGGGCTCGACGGGTGGAACGGCGGGTTGTGGTGCTCGCCCGTCGCGAAGACGTCCAGGCCCACCTCCTCGGCCTTCCTGGCGATCTCGACCGTGGCCTTGATGCGCTCGTGCTCGGTCGGCGTGACGCCCGTCGTCGGGTCCTCGGTGACGTCACCGACGGTGAAGATCCCGAACTCCATGCCGCTCATGCCCTGCTCCTCAGCTCGTCCACCTTGCTTGTTGAATCTTCAACCATCATACGGGCAGAGATGTTCCCGGGACAAGCAGGGGTCTTCTCGAGGCAGCTAGAAGGCGTCGACGACGGCGCGCAGGGCGGCCGCGGCACAGCCCACCTGCCACGGCCCGTCCTGGCCGGCGAGGGTGGCGTGCTCGGGGTGCTTCTCCCACGTCGTGGCCTGCACGCGGACGGCCAGGCGGTCGTCGATCATCGCCGCGTCGGCGCGGACGACCTCGGGGTCGACGAAGACGGCGGCCAGGTCGGACACCTCGTGGACGTCGCGGCCGCGGTAGCCGGCGATCGTCGTGACGTGGTGCAGGCGCCACAGCTCGAGCTGGGCCTCGTCGCAGCGGTCGTCGCCGTAGGCCCCGCCGGCGGCGGCCACGTCGACGCCGAGGGCGTCGCACAGGGAGGCGACGTAGCCCTCCACGATCGAGTCGGTCGAGGGCGGCGCGGAGGTGGTGGTCACCGGACGAGGGTAGAAAACATTTGGCACGGCCGCCCGCCGGGGGTCGGTCGGCGGCCCTCGGCGCCGCTCACCGGTGGGCGGCGAAGAACGTCCGCAGCAGCGCCGCCGACTCCTCGCCCAGCACGCCCGAGGCCACCTCGGGCCGGTGCGGCAGGCGTCGGTCGCGCACCACGTCCCACAGCGACCCGACCGCGCCTGCCTTGTCGTCGAAGGTGCCGAACACCAGCCGGGCGACGCGGGCCTGCACGAGGGCGCCGGCGCACATCGTGCAGGGCTCGAGCGTCACGACGAGGATGCAGCCGTCGAGCCGCCAGGAGCCGAGCGTCCGGGCCGCCTCGCGCAGGGCGACGACCTCGGCGTGGGCCAGCGGGTCGCCGTCGACCTCGCGCAGGTTGA
>NZ_JBNFNZ010000121.1:0-6279 GCF_057364525.1 Aeromicrobium sp. PFPM2_SD2 | reverse complement strand
GTCAAGCCCGCCCACCGTCACCGCTAGGAGCGCAGACGACGACGGCGCGCCACCCCGCTCGGGGTGACGGCGCCGTCGTCGTGCGGTGGCGCTCAGGCCTGGTGGCCGGCCGCCTTGAGGTCGCGGCGCAGCTCGGGCGGCAGCGCGAAGACGAGGCTCTCGTCGGCGGTGCGCACCGCGGTGGCGCCCTCGTGGCCGCGCTCGGCCAGGTAGGTCAGCACGTCCTGCACGAGGTCGTCGGGCACCGACGCGCCGGACGTGACGCCGACGGTCTGCACGCCCTCGAGCCAGCGGTCGTCGATCTCGCTGACGTCGTCGATGCGGTAGGACGCCTTGGCGCCCGCCTCGAGGGCGACCTCGACGAGGCGCACCGAGTTCGACGAGTTCGCCGAGCCGACCACGATGACCAGGTCGGCGTCCGCGGCGATCTGCTTGACCGCGACCTGGCGGTTCTGCGTGGCGTAGCAGATGTCGTCGCTCGGCGGGTCCTCCAGCTGCGGGAACTTCGCGCGCAGGCGGCGGACGATCTCCATCGTCTCGTCGACGCTCAGCGTCGTCTGCGACAGCCACGAGAGCTTCGTGCCGGGGTCGATCTCGAGCCGGTCGACGTCGTCGGGGGTCTCGACGAGGGTGATGTGCTCGGGAGCCTCGCCGGCGGTGCCCTCGACCTCCTCGTGGCCCGCGTGCCCGATGAGCAGGATGCGGTAGTCCTCGCGGGCGAAGCGCTTCGCCTCGTGGTGCACCTTCGTCACCAGCGGGCACGTCGCGTCGATCGTCTTGAGGCTGCGCTCGGCCGCCTCGGCGTGCACCGCCGGGGAGACGCCGTGGGCCGAGAACACGACCGTGGAGCCCTCGGGCACCTCGTCGAGCTCCTCCACGAAGATCGCCCCGCGGTCCGACAGCGTCTGGACCACGTGCTTGTTGTGGACGATCTGCTTGCGGACGTACACCGGGGCGCCGTAGAGGTCGAGCGCCTTCTCGACGGTGATGACGGCGCGGTCGACACCGGCGCAGTAGCCGCGCGGGTCGGCGAGCAGCACGCTGCCGCCGATCGTGGGCATGCCGAGGGTGACGGAGGAGGACATGGCCCCCATCCTACGGGCCGCCGAAACGTGGGGCGTACGTCACATCGTTCGGGGCCCGAACGTGAGGGCCTTATCACAAAAACGGTTTGGCGGTTGAATGAACGTGAAACAACTCCGTAACGTCGCCGCGGCGCCCCCCACCGGGGGCGTTGTCGTGTCCACGCCGAGGCCCATCGGGACACGACCATCCGCAACACAGGCGATGGGCGCGGAAGACCCAGCAGTGCGACTCCTCCCCCTGAGGAGTCTTGGGGTGAACCGCTCGAGTCGAGCGGCAGGCAACCTTCACGCCTGAACCCGACAGGTCATCTTTCGCAGGCGGATCTGAAGGAACTCATGCGATTCTTCCGTCTCATCACTGCCACTCTGCTCACCGGAGGCCTGCTCCTCGGTGGGCTCGCGGGGCCCGGCGCTGATCGCGCCGACGCCGCCGTCTCCAAGAAGGTCGCCTACAAGGCGGTCAAGGTCGCCGCGAAGCAGAAGGGTGATCCCTACCGCTACGGATCCAACGGCCCGGGCTCGTTCGACTGCTCCGGCCTCGTCCAGTACGCCTACAAGAAGGCGGGCAAGAAGATCGCCCGCACCTCGTCGGCGCAGATGAAGAAGTACCGCAAGATCTCGAAGAAGAACAAGCGGGTCGGCGACATCATCATCTTCCGCAAGAACGGTCGCGCCTACCACGCCGCCCTGTACGCCGGAAAGGGTCGTATCTGGGAGGCCCAGCGTCCGGGCACCAAGGTCAAGAAGACCAAGATCTGGAGCTCGGGCTACGTCGTGCGCCGCCCCTGAGCGCATCGACGAAGCGCGCTCGCTGAGCGCGTCCGCGGGGGCGTCAGTCCCGGCCTCTAGGGTGTTCCTCATGCCCTTGGAGACCACGGCCGACGCCCCCGCGCCGTTGCGGCAGGTCTCGCAGCTCATCGAGGGCTACGTCGGCCGCCTCGGCGCCATCTGGGTCGAGGGCGAGATCGCCCAGATGACCCGTCGTCAGGGCATCTGCTTCCTCACCCTGCGCGACCTGCAGGCCAAGATCTCCATCGGCCTCAAGTGCCACAGCCGGGTGCTGGACGCGTGCGCCGCCCCGGTCACCGAGGGCAGCCGCGTGGTCGTCCACGCCAAGCCCTCCTTCTACTCCCCCAACGGCTCGCTCGCCCTGGACGTCCGCGAGATCCGTCCCGTCGGCGAGGGCGAGCTGCTCGCCCAGCTCGAGCGGCGCAAGCAGCTGCTCGCCGCCGAGGGCCTGTTCGACCCCCGGCTCAAGCGGCCGCTGCCGGTCCTGCCCCGCGGCATCCGTGCTCGTCACCGGCAAGCAGTCCGCCGCCGAGCGCGACGTCGTCGAGAACGTCCGTCTGCGCTGGCCGGCGGCGCCGCTGCGCGTGCGCCACGCGCTCATGCAGGGCGCGTCGTCGGCCCGCGAGGTCATCGCCGCGCTGCGCGAGGCCGACGCCGACCCGTCCGTCGACCTCATCGTCGTCGCCCGCGGCGGCGGCTCGGTCGAGGACCTGCTCCCCTTCTCCGACGAGGCGCTCGTGCGCGCCGTGCACGCGGCCACCACCCCGGTGGTCAGCGCCATCGGCCACGAGCCCGACACCCCGCTGCTCGACCTGGTCGCCGACCTGCGCGCGTCCACCCCCACCGACGCGGCCAAGCGCATCGTGCCCGACGTCCGCGAGGAGCTGGCCGGCGTCGAGGCCGTGCGCGAGCGCGGGCGTCTCGCGCTGCACCACTTCCTGCAGCGCGAGCAGCACGGGCTCACCGCCGTCCGGTCCCGTCCGGTCATGGCGACGCCCACCACGGTGGTCGACCTGCAGCAGTCGCTCGTCCTGGACGCCCGTGACCGCGCCCGGCGCTCGCTGGGCCACCGGCTCGAGCGGGCCCACGACGAGGTCGGGCACCACCTGGCCCGCGTGCGGGCGCTGTCGCCGCTCAACACGCTGCAGCGGGGCTACGCCGTCGCCCAGGACGCCGACGGCCACGTGGTCACGTCCGTCACGCAGGCCCCGCCCGGCACCGAGCTGGTGATCCGCCTGGCCGACGGCCACGTGAGCGTCACCAGCACCGCCGTCACCCCCGACCCCCACCCCGCCCAGGAGGCACCATGAGCGACGAGGCCCCCTCGATCCCCTACGAGCAGGCGCGCGACGAGCTCATCAGCGTCGTGCAGCGGCTCGAGACCGGCGGCACGACCCTGGAGGAGTCGCTCGCGCTGTGGGAGCGCGGCGAGGAGCTGGCCGCCATCTGCCAGCAGTGGCTCGACGGCGCCCGCACGCGCCTGGCGGCGGCGTCCGGTCAGCCGGCGGAGGGCGCGGGCGACGCGGGCTGACCCTGCGGCTCCAGCGAGGCGACGTACCTCTCGACCTGCTCGCGGGGCGCGGTCGCGGTGACGAGCACCGTCGTGCCATCGATCGTGGTCACCAGCACCACCGGGTTCGACGCACCCGAGCGCACCTGCCACGCGCGGCCGTCGATGGTGACCGTGCCGTCCTCGGTGCTGCCCTCGGCGAACTCGCGCACGAGCGCGGTCTCGCTGCGCTTCATCTGCTCCACGCCGATGTACTCGTCGTCGTCGGTGAGCATGCCCAGGTGCCAGCCGCCGCGGTCGCCGGGCTCGTAGCGGGCCGAGTTGGCGCGCCAGCCGTCGGGCAGCGTCGCGGGCACCAGCACGCCGAAGTCGGCCACCTGCTGGGCGCTCTGCGCGGCGCTCGCGTAGTCGACCTCGGGGGCGACGGACTCGGGGTCGCGGCCGTAGATCAGCTGGCCGACGCCGTAGACGAGCACGAGCACCACGCCCAGGACGAGCACGGAGCGCAGGATGTCCCCCATCGCCGGGTTGCCACCGCTGTAGCCGCGTCCGCTCACGTCCGTCTCCTTCGCTGCTGCCGGCGGCAAGCCTACGGGGGCGGGCCGAGCCGCCCGGCGGCGACCGGCCTGGCGGCACCGGCCCGCGCCGGTAGCATGCGGCCATGACTGAGCACAGCCTGCAGCCGGCCGCCCAAGCCCCGACCGCAACCTCGCGCTCGACCTCGTGCGCGTCACGGAGGCCGGCGCGCTCGCGGCCGGACGGTGGGTCGGACGCGGCGACAAGAACGGCGCCGACGGGGTCGCGGTCAACGCCATGCGCAGCCTCATCAACACCGTGCAGATGCGTGGCGTCGTGGTCATCGGCGAGGGCGAGAAGGACCACGCGCCCATGCTGTTCAACGGCGAGGAGGTCGGTGACGGCACCGGTCCGGAGTGCGACGTCGCGGTCGACCCGATCGACGGCACCACGCTGACCGCCAAGAGCATGCCGAACGCCGTCTCGGTCATGGCCGTCGCGCCGCGCGGCTCCATGTACGACCCGTCGGCCGTCTTCTACATGGAGAAGCTGGTCACCGGCCCCGAGGCCGCGGACGTCGTCGACATCCGCCTGCCGATCGCCGAGAACATCCGCCTGGTCGCCAAGGCCAAGGGCGTGTCGGCCGGCGACGTCACGGTCTGCGTCCTGGACCGCCCGCGCCACGCCGACCTGGTCGACCAGATCCGCGCGACCGGTGCCCGCATCAAGTTCATCACCGACGGCGACGTCGCCGGCGCGATCACCGCGGCCCGTCCGGGCACCGGCGTCGACCTGCTCGTCGGCATCGGCGGCACCCCCGAGGGCATCATCGCCGCGTGCGCCATGAAGTGCGTCGACGGCGTCATCCAGGGCCGGCTGTGGCCGACCGACGACGACGAGCGCCAGCGCGCGGTCGACGCGGGCCATGACCTGGACCGCGTCCTGTACACCGACGACCTGGTGACCGCCGACGACTGCTTCTTCGTCGCCACGGGCATCACCGACGGCGAGCTCATGCAGGGCGTCCGCTACCTCCCCGGCCGCGCGGTCACCGAGTCGATCGTCATGCGCTCGCGCAGCGGCACGATCCGCAAGATCACCTCCGAGCACCGTCTGAGCAAGCTCCAGGCGTACTCGGCGATCGACTACAACAGCTGACGTGCCCGAGCAGGTCGCGGCGCTGCCCTCGGGCATCGACCTGTGCTTCGAGACGTTCGGCGACGCCGCCGACCCCACCGTGCTGCTCGTCATGGGCGTCGGCGGGCCGATGGGCTGGTGGGACACCGACTTCTGCCGGATGCTCGCCGACCGCGGCTACCGGGTCGTGCGCTACGACAACCGCGACACCGGACGCTCGACGAAGCTCGAGGGCTTCACCGTCTCGCGGCTGGACGTGGTGCGGGCGTGGCTGGGGCTGGGCCGGGCGCCGTACGGCCTGGACGACCTGGCGGCGACGCGTTCGGCCTGCTCGACCACCTGGGGGTCGAGCGCGCGCACGTCGTGGGCGTCTCGATGGGCGGCATGATCGCCCAGACCATGGCCATCGCCCGGCCCGAGCGGGTCGCGTCGCTGGTGTCGATGTCGTCCACGACCGGCCGGCGCCGCGTGGGCTTCCTGCACCCCAGCGTGCTCAAGCCGTTCCTGGCGAACGTGCCGCTGGACCGCGACGCGTACGTCACCCGCACCATCCGCGGCAGCGTCCTCATCGGCTCGCCCGGCTTCCCGACCCACGAGGACGTCCACCGCACGCGGGCCGAGCAGACCTGGGACCGCGGGTGGGTCCGCGGTGGCTCGCTGCGGCACACGCTGGCCGTGCTCACCCAGCCCGACCGCACCCGTGACCTCGCCGACCTGACCATGCCGGTCGCGGTCGTGCACGGCACCCGCGACCCGCTGGTCGACAAGTCCGGCGGACGCGCGACGGCGGCGGCCGTCCCGGGAGCGGAGCTCGTGGAGATCGCCGGCATGGGCCACGACCTGCCCGCGCCGCTGTGGGGCACGTTCGTCGACGTCGTCGCCGCACCGCCGCGCGTGCCGGCGACCCGCCGCGCGACGCGCCCGCCCGATAGCGTGCGGGGCATGGAGCACATCGACCGCCGCGCCTTCGTCGACGCCGTCGAGGCCGTCCTCGAGCTCGCGTCCCGTCCCGAGGTCGCGGCCGCCTGGACGTCCGAGAGCAGCTGCGAGGGCATGTCCGTGGGCGGACTGACCCAGCACCTGCTCGCCCAGCCCGAGCGCGTGGTGCAGCTGCTCGCCGCCGAGCCGGCCGGCGACCCGATCTCCGCCATCGAGCACTACCGGCGCGCCGCCTGGGTGCAGGCCGACCTGACGGCGCCGGCCAACGTCGAGATCCGCACGAGCGCCGACGACGCGGCCGGC
>NZ_JBNFNZ010000120.1:0-6282 GCF_057364525.1 Aeromicrobium sp. PFPM2_SD2 | reverse complement strand
CACGCCATGCCGAGCCGGTCGCGGCGGCCGGCGGCGTCGCGGTCGTGCCGGGCGCCTTCGACTGGTTCGACATCGGCGACTTCGACGCCCTGGCGACGCTGCCCGGAGCGGGGACGGAGGCGCTCGTCGTGGACGGCGACGCGCTCGTGGTCGCCGACCCCGGCAAGGCGGTCACCGTGCTCGGCATCGAGGACGCCGTCGTGGTCGACACCGGCGACGCCCTGCTCGTCACGACCCGCGCGCACGCCCAGGCGGTCAAGCAGCTGCCCGCCGCGTGGTCCGGGCGCGGACGCCCCGACCTGGCCTGAGCTAGACCAGGTCGACCAGGCGGGAGCCGGCCACCTCGTCGGTCGGCTGGTAGACCTGCGCCACCTCGCCCAGGCCGCGCACCCGCAGGAGCCCGTCCTCGGGCGCCACGTGCACCGTGTCGCCGCGGCGCAGCTCCATCTCCTGGCCGGTGCCGGCGCGCACCGTCACCACGCCGGCGGTGCAGATGAGCAGCCGGTGGCCGGCCGGCGGCGGCACGACGCCGTCGCCGTCGGCCCCCGAGCACTGGGTGACGGCGAGCGCGAACTCGTCCACGCCGGGGTTCAGCACGATGGTGGCGTGGTCGTAGGGGTCGGGCGTCACGCGCGCCAGCCGCGAGAAGCCGCTGGCGAGCGTGGCCACGAGGCCGTCGGGGTCGATGTGCTTGCTGGTCAGGCCGGCGCGCAGGACGTTGTCGGACGTCGCCATGACCTCCAGGCACATGCCGCTCAGGTGGGCGTGGATGATGCCGGCGCCGAGGAAGGCGGCCTCGCCGGGCTGCAGCGTGAGTCGGTTCAGCAGCAGGCCCACGACGACGCCGACGTCGCCGGGACGGTGCTCGGCCAGCTCGACCACGGTGGCGAAGGCGCGCTTGACGTCGGTGCCGTCGGCCAGGTGGCGGCGGGCCTCGGCCACGACGCCCGCGACCTCGTCGGCCGGCGCCGGGTCGCGCAGCAGCCGCTCGACCAGGCGGACGATGCCCGGGAAGCCGGGGTCCTCGTGCAGCTCCTTGCTCAGCCGCGCCGCCAGCGGCGTCTCGAGGTGGTCCAGGATGCGCAGGATCTCGGCGGTCGGGCGGAAGCCGACGAGGGTCTCGAACTGGGTGATGGCGTAGGCCATCTCGGGCTTGTGGTTGTCGTCGCGGTAGACCCGGTGCGGCGCGTCGACCGGGATGCCGGCGGCGTTCTCGGCCGCGTACCCGGCCTCGGCCTGCTCCTTGTTCGGGTGCACCTGCAGCGACAGCGGACGGTCGGCGGCGAGCACCTTGAGCAGGAACGGCAGCTGGCCGGCGACCTCCTCGAGCGGGCGGTCGTCCTCGGCCAGGCGCGACGGCAGCAGCGGGTGGGTGCCGACCCACATCTCCGCGGCGGGGTCGTCGCCGGGCACGTCCCCCAGGAAGCCGGGGATGGCGTGCGGCGACCCCCAGTCGTAGGCCTGGGTGCCGTTGACGAGTCGGTGCACGGGTCTCCTTCCAGCGCTCGGGCGGCGGCCGGTCGCCCGCCGGCGCACCAGCCTAGCCACGCGGCCGCGGGACGCTCCCCGGAGCCGGGCCGGCCGGCGGTCAGTCCAGGCGGGGGCGCACGTGCAGGCCGACCTCGGGGTCGACGACGACCTCCTGGCCGGCGGCGATGCCGTCGGTCAGCAGGGTCGCGGCCGGGTCGACGCTGCGCTTGACGAGGGCCAGCGCGATCGGCCCGAGCTCGTGGTGACGCGCCGAGGAGCCGACGAAGCCGACCCGCTTGTCGTCCAGCAGCACGTCGCCGCCGGCCACGGGCAGCCGGTCGACCGAGCCGTCCAGGTGCAGCATCACCAGGCGCCGGGGCGACGTCCGAGCGTGTGCACGCGGGCGACCGTCTCCTGGCCGCGGTAGCAGCCCTTGTCGAGGTGGACCGCCGACGGGATCCAGCCGACCTCGTTCGGGATGGTCTTGTCGTCGGTGTCCAGGCCGAGCCGCGGGACGCCGGCGGCGATGCGCAGCGCCTCCCAGGCCCAGGTGCCGACCGGGTCGCCCAGGCGGGCGGGCTGGTCGAGCAGCGTCGCCCGGTCGACGATCTCGGTGCGCAGGCCGGGCAGGCCGACGACCGCCTTCTCGGCCGAGACGTCGCGCACCTCGACCCGCATCATGAAGCGCATCGAGTCCAGGAAGTGCGCGAGCGCGGCGCCGGCTCCCGGCTCGGTGTGCGCCCAGAACGTCTCGCCGTCGTCGACGCCGGCGAAGGCGTGCTCGACGCGGCCCTGCGGGCTCAGCACGAGCGCCTCGGTGGGTGCACCGGGCGCGACGCCGCGAGGTGCTGGGTCGTGATCGAGTGCAGGTAGGTCAGCCGGTCGGCGCCGGAGATCGCCAGGACGTCGCGGTGCGAGAGGTCGACGAACGCCTCGCCGGCCTCGAGCCGGCGCTGCTCGGCGGCCAGGGCGCCGTAGTGCGCAGCGACGCCGGTGTCCGGCGGGTCGGCCTCGACGGCGCCATGGAGGTCCAGGAGGGGGCTGCGGCGCTCAGACACGCTTGAGCTGTCCCCACAGGTGCGACTGCATGGGCTGGTCCTCGGCGGCCTTGTCGTAGGCGTACATGAGGTCGCCCTCGACCAGGCCGTACATCCGCTGGCCGGCGGTGTACGGCGGGGCCGTCTCGGTGCGGGCGACCAGGTCGGTCGCGAGGGTCAGCCGGGGGCCGTCGATCGTGCCGTACCAGATCTCGGCGTAGCCGCTGGGGTGCGCCATGACGAGCTCGACGCCGGTGGCCGTCTTCGGGCTGCCGGCGGGGGCGTCGGTCGGGCGGACGAAGCCGGTCTCGATCGGCCCGGGCCCTGGCGCTCGCCCGCGGCGTCGGTGATCCAGGTGCGGCTGAAGTAGTGCAGGAAGTCGCGGCCGTCGTGGGCGAAGACGACGTCCTGCTCGAACTCGAACGGCTCGATCGTGGGGTACTCGCCCTTGCCGTTGCCGTGCCACGTGCCGAGCAGCCACGCGAACGGGACCAGGTCGCGGTGCAGGTCGGAGGGGATCTCGAAGGCCATGGCGTCGATCCTATCGGCGCGTCCCCACCTCCCCCGGGGGCGTCGGCTAGGGTCCGGCACGTGCGAGCGGTGGTGCAGCGGGCGAGCGAGGCGGCGGTCAGCGTCGAGGGCCGGGAGGTCGGTCGCATCGGCGAGGGCCTCGTGGTCCTGGTCGGCGTGACCCACGACGACACCCCCGAGCAGGCGCGGCGCCTGGCCGAGAAGCTGTGGACGCTGCGGGTGCTGCGCGACGAGCGCTCGTGCAGCGACGTCGGCGCCCCGCTGCTGGTGATCAGCCAGTTCACGCTCTACGGGGACGCCCGCAAGGGACGCCGTCCCACCTGGAACGCCGCCGCCCCCGGCCCCGTCGCCGAGCCGCTGTACGAGCAGGTCTGCGAGCACCTCGTCTCGCTGGGCGCCCAGGTCGAGCGCGGGGTGTTCGGGGCCGACATGGCCGTATCGCTGACGAACGACGGTCCGGTGACGATCCTGCTGGAGGTGTGAAACCCAAGATCTCCCTGGCAATCGGGGCGCAGCCGTTGGGCCGTGGGGACGCACCCGGCACAATGTCCCAGGACCACTCACCAGCAGGAGATCGATGAGCGACGACAACGCGACGCCGCGGAAGTACCGGGGTGCGGGCAAGCGCCGGCTCGGCGGCCTCCCCTTCCACAAGCGGCACCGCAAGCTCATCGTCGGCCTGCTCTCGGTCCTGCTGGTCGCCGGCGTGGCGATCGGCGGCTACGCGTACAACCTCAACCGCCAGTTCAACAACATCGCCCGCGTCGACTCCACCGGCACCCTCGACGAGGAGGAGCGTCCCGACCCCGACAAGGGCAACGCGCTCAACGTCCTGCTGCTCGGCTCGGACCGCGGCGAGACGTCGCTGGAGGGCTACCAGGACACCACCCTGTCCGAGGACGCCGCGAACCCCGAGTGGCCGGCGGGCAAGTACCGCTCGGACACGATCATGGTGCTGCACATCTCCGCGGACCGGAAGAGCGTCTACCTCATCTCGATCCCGCGCGACACGCTGACGATGATCTACGACGAGAACGGCGACGAGGCCGGGATGGCCAAGATCAACTCGGCGTTCTCCGACTACGGCCCGGCCGGCGCCATCTCGACCGTCGAGCACCTGACCGACCTGCGGATGAAGCACCTGGCGGTCATCGACTGGGACGGGTTCAAGGACCTGTCGAAGGCCGTCGGCGGCGTGCGCGTCTACATCCCCTACACGTCCTACGACAGCAACCAGGACATCACCTGGGAGAAGGGCTGGAAGAAGCTGCAGGGCAAGCGGGCGCTGCAGTACGTCCGCACCCGGCACGGCCTGGTCCGCGGCGACTTCGAGCGCATCGAGCGCCAGCAGAACTTCATCCGGGCGCTCATGAAGAAGATGCTGTCGTCGGGCACGCTGACCAACCCGGTCAAGCTCACCAACACGCTCGGCGCGGTCACGTCCAACCTCACCGTCGACCAGCAGTGGGAGTCCGGCGACATCCGCGCCCTGGCCCTGTCGCTGCGCGGCATCTCCGCGGACGACGTGACGTTCATGACCGCGCCGATCGCGGGCACCGAGACGGTCGACCCCTACGGCAGCATCGTGCGGCTCAAGGAGCAGCAGTCCGAGGAGCTCTACCAGGCCGTGCGTCGCGACCGCGTCGACCGCTACCTGCGCAAGTACCCCGACGCCACGAACAAGGCGCCCGAGGACGAGGAAGGGGCCGAGGCCTCGGCCGGCTGACCCGCCTCCCCCTCCCCCGGACGTACGAAGGCCCTCCCACCGCCTGGTGGGAGGGCCTTCGTACATCCGGGGGTCAGACCGTCACGAGCACCTCGGCGACCGAGCCCTTCTGGGCCACGACCGCCCGGTCGACGGCCTCCGAGCGCGGCGCGAGCGTGCGCAGCGTCCAGGTCCCGTCGGCGGCGAAGAAGCGGAACTGACCGGTGACCGACGTCGGCACCTCGGCGGTGAACTCGCCGTGGCGGTCGAGCAGGCGCACGTAGGCGTTGCCGACCGGCTCGCCGTCACGCGTCACGATGCCCTGGATGACCGCCTGGTTGGCGACGTCGACGCCCTCGAGCGAGGGGCCGCCCGCGGTGGCGCCGCACATCAGCGGGTCCCGGGCTCGTCGCCGAGGGCGACCGGCACGCCGCGCAGCGAGCCGTACTCGCTCCAGGAGCCGTCGTAGTTCTTGACGTTCGGGTAGCCGAGGATCTCCGAGAGCACGAACCAGGTGTGGCTCGAGCGCTCGCCGATGCGGCAGTAGGCGATGGTGTCCTTGCCCTCGTCCAGGCCGGCGTCGGCGTACAGCGCCTTCAGCTCGTCGTCGGACTTGAACGTGCCGTCGTCGTTCGCGGCCTTGCTCCACGGGACGTTGCCGGCCGTGGGGATGTGGCCGCCGATCTGCGCGGCCTCCTGCGGCAGGTGCGCCGGGGCGAGCAGGCGGCCGGCGTACTCGTCGGGGCTGCGGACGTCGATGAGGTTCTTGGCGCCGATGGCCTCGACGACCTCGTCGCGGTACGCCCGGATGTCGTCGTTGGGGGCCTTGGCCGTGTAGGTGGTGGCCGGGCGGTCGGTGACGTCGGTCGTCAGCTCGCGCGACTCCAGCTCCCACTTCTTGCGGCCGCCGTCGAGCAGGCGCAGGTTCTCGTGGCCGTAGTAGGTCAGGTACCAGTAGGCGTAGGCGGCGAACCAGTTGTTGTTGCCGCCGTACAGGACGATCGTGTCGTCGTTGGCGATGCCCTTGGCCGACAGCAGCGCCTCGAGCGCCTCCTGGCCGACGAAGTCGTGGCGGACGCCGTCCTGGAGGTCCTTCTTCCAGTCCAGCTTCACGGCGCCGGGGATGTGGCCCTTGTCGTAGGCCTCGGTGTCCTCGTCGACCTCGACCAGGACGACCTTCGGGTCGTCGAGGTGCTGCTCGACCCAGTCAGCGGTGACGAGCGCGTTCTCGCGGCTCATGTTTTCCTCCGTTTCGTCGTGGGCTGGTCCCACGGCAGGGTTGGTGAGAAGGGATCAGGCCCGGACCGGCGTCAGACGACGCAGGACCAGGTACGTCTCGCAGCCGAGGCAGAAGCCCACGACGGCGTTGAGCAGGGCGGCGACCAGCGCGAAGCCGGTCGCGACGAGGCCGAGCGCGTCCAGGCCGGCGGCCAGGGCGACGACGGCGACGAGCGTGAAGCCGAGGCCACGCCCTGGGCGAACCGCGGCGGGCTGGCGTCCTCGAGCTCGGCCGGCGGACCGATGCGCGGGCGCACCAGC
>NZ_JBNFNZ010000119.1:0-6295 GCF_057364525.1 Aeromicrobium sp. PFPM2_SD2 | reverse complement strand
CGCGTCCGCCGCCACGGCCCTCGTGGTCGCCTCGCCCCGCACCCGCCGGAGCCGCTGGTACCTGGGCGCCGGCGACGCCGCCGCCATCACGCCCGGCACGCAGATGTACACCGACGGCGCCCAGTGCACCGCCAACTTCGTCTTCACCGATGCCGACGCGAACGTCTACGTCGGCTACGCGGCGCACTGCGCCGGCCTGGGCGAGGCCACCGACACGAACGGCTGCGAGGCCGCGTCGCTGCCGCTGGGCACGCCGGTGACGTTCAACGAGGGCGGCAGCCTGCTCTCGGAGGGCACGGTCTTGGGTCGCGGCACGCTGGCCTACTCGTCCTGGCGCACGATGCACGCGCTAGGCACGACCGACGCCAACACCTGTGCCTACAACGACTTCGCCCTCGTGAAGGTCGACCCGGCGGACGTCGCCGAGGTCAACCCGTCGGTCCCGTTCTGGGGCGGCCCGACCGGCCTCGACACCGACGGCACCCGCGCCGGTGACCGCGTCTTCACCTACGGCAACAGCTCGCTGCGCGGCGGCCTGGAGCTGCTCTCGCCGCACCTCGGCACCAGCCTGGGCGACGCGGCCGCCGACGGCGGCTGGTCGCACCCGGTCTACACCGTGACGCCCGGCGTCCCTGGCGACTCGGGCTCGGGCTTCCTGTCCGGCGGTGGCCTCGCGGTCGGCACGCTCTCGACCCTCGGCCTGGCGCCGCTGCCGCTGTCCAACAACATCGGCGACCTGGGCCGCGAGCTGGCCTTCGCCCAGCAGCACTCGGGCATCGCGGGACTCGAGCTGGCCCTCGGCACCGAGCCGTTCCGCTCGGTCCTGGCGCGGTGAGGCGCGTCCGGCGTGGCACGCTGGGGGGCGTGCCCGCCGGACGCTTCGCCCCCAGCCCGTCGGGCGACCTGCACGTCGGCAACCTGCGCACCGCGCTGCTGGCCTGGTTGTTCGCCCGCTCGACCGGACGTGACTTCCTCGTCCGGGTCGAGGACATCGACCGGGTGCGGCCCGGCTCGGCCGAGCGTCAGCTCGAGGACCTGCGCGCGCTCGGCCTGGACTGGGACGGCGAGGCGCTCCTGCAGTCCACCCGCACCGACGTCCACGTGGCCGCGATCCAGCGGCTCACCGAGGCCGGGCTCACCTACGAGTGCTTCTGCACGCGGCGCGAGATCGGCCGAGGCCGCGTCCGCCGCCGCCAACGCCGCCCCCCCGGCGCCTCACCCGGGGCACGTGCCGGCACCTGACCGACGACGAGCGGGCCTGCGCCGGCCGGGAGCGTCCGGCCGCGGTCCGCCTCCGGGCCGGGGTCACCCGCTGGTCGGTGCAGGACGTCCTGCACGGCCGCTACGAGGGGCTGGTGGACGACTTCGTGCTGCGCCGCAACGACGGGGTGCCGGCCTACAACCTCGCCGTCGTCGTGGACGACGCCGACCAGGGGATCGACCAGGTCGTGCGCGGCGACGACCTGCTCAGCTCGTCCCCGCGCCAGGCGTACCTGGCCGACCTGCTGGGGCTGCCCACCCCGGTCTACGCGCACGTCCCGCTCGCGCTCAACACCGACGGCCGCCGCCTGGCCAAGCGCGACGGAGCGGTGACACGACGCGAGCTGGAGGACCTCGGCGTCGACGTGCTGGCCATGATCGCCGGCTCGCTCGGCCTGTCCGGGGCCTCGCCGGCGCAGATGCTGCCCGGCTTCGCCCTCGCCCGGCTCCCTCGCGAGCCGTGGGTCGTGGTGCCTCCGGACCCGGCGTCCTGACCCTCCCCCGTCCTCTCCGGGACGACGAGGGGACCCCCGTTTTGGTGTCGACGGAGGGGTAGGTTAGAGTTGCCGTCGGCTCAGCGAGAGCAGGGCCGCAGCAGGAACAGCATCATGGCCCCGTGGCGCAGTTGGTTAGCGCGCCGCCCTGTCACGGCGGAGGTCGCGGGTTCGAGTCCCGTCGGGGTCGCAGGAACGCCGAGAGGCCGGTCGAGAGACCGGCCTCTCGGCGTTTTCGCACCCGCTCGTCGAGACGTCGGTCCGTGAACCGGTGGCAGGGTCGGTCCCCGAGCCGGTCGCGGAGCGCTCGTGGCAGGGTGAACCCATGTCCGACGCCCTCACCGCCCGCCTGCACGACGTCCTGCCGAGCGTGCTGTCCGACCTCGACCACCTGGTGCGCATCCCCTCGGTGTGGGCCCAGCCCGAGCACCGTGACGACGTGCGCCGCTCGGCGACCGAGGTCGAGCGCCTGCTGCGCGAGGCCGGGTTCGCGCAGACCTCGATCGTGTCGGTCGGCGACGGCGCCCCGGCGGTCATCGCCCACCACCCGGCTCCGGAGGCGCCCCGACGGTGCTGCTGTACGCGCACCACGACGTCCAGCCGGTGGGCGACGAGCGGCTGTGGACGTCCCCGCCGTTCGAGCCGACGAAGCGCGGCGGCCGGCTCTACGCGCGCGGCGCCGCCGACGACAAGGCCGGCATCGCCGCCCACCTGGCCGCGTTCCGCGCTCACGACGGCAACCCGCCAGTCGGCGTGACCGTGTTCGTCGAGGGCGAGGAGGAGTCCGGCTCCCCCACGCTCGTCGAGCTGCTCACCACGTACCGCGACGAGCTGGCCGCCGACGCCATCGTCATCGCCGACTCGGCCAACTGGGACGTGGGCGTGCCGGCGCTGACCGTGTCGCTGCGCGGCCTGGTCGACTGCGACGTCACGGTGCGGACGCTCGACCACGCGGTGCACTCGGGCATGTGGGGCGGCGTGGTGCCGGACGCGCTGACGACGCTCTGCCGCCTGGTCGCGACCCTGCACGACGCGGACGGCTCCGTCGCGGTCGAGGGCCTGCACCACGGCACGGCGGCCGACCTGACGTACCCCGAGGACCGTCTGCGGGCCGAGTCCGGCGTCCTGGACGGCGTCGAGCAGATCGGCACCGGGTCGGTCGTGCAGCGCCTGTGGGCCGAGCCGGCGATCAGCGTCATCGGCATCGACGCGACCCCGGTCGACGTCGCGTCCAACACGCTCGCCCCGTCGGCCCGGGCGAAGATCAGCATGCGCGTCGCGCCGGGCGGCGACGCCGAGGCACACCTGGACGCCCTGCAGCGCCACCTGGAGCAGCACGCGCCGTTCGGGGCGACGGTCGAGGTGACCCGGGGCGAGGTCGGCTCGCCGTACGCGGTCGACGCGACGGGCCCCGCGTACGACGCGGCGCGCAGCGCCTTCCGCGAGGCCTGGGACGGCACCGAGCCGGTCGACATGGGCATGGGCGGCTCGATCCCGTTCATCGCCGAGTTCGCCCGGATCTTCCCGGACGCGGCGGTGCTGGTCACCGGCGTCGAGGACCCTGACACCCGCGCCCACGGCATCGACGAGGGCCTGCACCTGGCCGAGTTCGAGCGCGTCTGCCTGGCCGAGACACTGCTGCTGCAGCGGCTGGCCGAGCTGGGACCGATTTCCTGAGCCGAAAGCGCATCGGGTAGGGTGGTCGTCGCTTGCTCGCAAGCACGGCCAGGTAGCTCAGTTGGTACGAGCGACCGCCTGAAAAGCGGTAGGTCGCCGGTTCGACCCCGGCCCTGGCCACCACCACGACGAAGCCCTCGCACCCCGGTGCGGGGGCTTCGTCGCGTCACCGGGCGCGCCATCGTCCGTCGTCCTTCCACTGGCCGTCGGGTGCGCGGGTCTGGACGTGGCCGTGCTGGTCGCGTCGGAACTGCCAGTGTTCTCGGTGGGCCTGGTGGTGGTGTCGAGGGCAGAGCAGGACGGCGTTGTCGAGGTCGGTGGGGCCGCCCTGGCTCCACGGGATGGGGTGGTGGACCTCGGACCAGGCGGGTGGTCGGTCCGCCGTCGCGGCTATGCCCTTGGTGCGACGGTTCCTTTCCCGGGGCGACGCAGCCCAGGTCGCGGAGTCCGAGGGCGGTCTTCTGGTGCTTGCTGAACAGCCGCTTGGACCGTCCGAGGTCGAGCGGGACGCTGTGACCGTCGAGGACGGCCGGGATGATGCCGGCCGAGCAGGCGAGCCGGCGGGTCTCGCCGGCCGAGAGCCGGGTGCCGGTGGCGATGGTCGCGGCGGCGAGTCCGGACTGCAGGTCCTTCAGGTCGGTCGTGACCACGAGAGTCGCCGCGGTCGTGCCGGACTGCGGGAGGCCGTCGACGGGCATCGTCTCGATCAGGTGGGCGAAGGCGTGGCCCTGGCGATGGGTGAGCCGGTCGAAGCCGGTCTGCGTCCCTTCGACCGGCTCAGGGACCGGCGACTCGCCCTGCCGGGGTGTGATGAACGCGTCGAGCATGGTCCTGAGCAGCTCGGCCTGGAGGTCGGGCAGGACGAACTCGCCGCGCCAGGTGCCGTCGCGGTCGTCGACCATCCAGAACGACGTCCGCTCCCACGCGCGGGCTTCCTGCTTCTGGAGCGACTCGTTCTCCAATCGGTCGACCTCGGCCTTGGGCGCGTAGACGTCGGCGATCCGCTTCGCCCGCCGGGACAGGTCCTTCGCGGACAGCGCCTGCGCTGCGGCGATCAGGGTCTGCTCGCAGCGGTCACGGTGCTCGGCCGGGACGCCGCGCAGCGCGTTGACGATCACCACCGCCTGGGCCTCGGTGATCAGCCCCTCGGCCAGCGCGCGCTCCGTCGAGGTCCGCTCACCCAACGACTGCGCCAGCCGCACCTGACGTCCCGCCGCCCGACGGTCGCGCCCGAAGTCACGGGCCAGCAGGTCCGCGGTGCCGGTGGACCCGCCAAGACCCACCGGCACCAACGCGTCCACCGCCCGCACCGCCGCCGCACTGTGCGCGGCCAGGCGGGCCTGCAGCCGCTGGATCCGCATCGCGGTCTGTCGCGCCTGCGTCGGCGACTGATCCAGGTACGCCGTCGGACCAGCCCCGTCGAGGGCACGCTCGAGCTCGTCCAGGAACGCCAGCGGCGACTCCGTGTGCACGAGCTCAGCGACCATGATTCCCCCGAATCGAACTGATGTTCCCATCGTAGGCGCCGCCACCGACAAGGACGAGGCTCCGACCGGTGCTGTGGATCGACCGATTCGGACCCACGACGGCTCGCCGTCCCGTAGCCTCGGCGAGCCGACGCTCGAGACCGGGGGACCCCATGCGCCGACCCTTCATCGCCCTGCCGCTGCTGCTCGCCCTCCTGGGCGGCGCGCTGGCCGCGCCCACCACCGCCGCTGCGGTGGAGCCGCCCGTCATCGTGGGGCCCGCCCGCCCGTTCGACGCCGTCCCGTCGGTCGAGCTCACCCGTCCGGCCGTCGGCCAGAAGGTCCGGGTCAAGACCGTCGGCTCCTGGTCGCCCTCCCCCACCCGCCTGCGTTTCCGCTGGTACCTGGACGACGCCTACGTCGGCTCGAGCGGTGACGCGCAGTGGCCGGTTCCACAGGCCTACCTCGGGCACCGTCTGCGGGTGGACGTCGAGGCCGAACGGGACGTGGACGGCGACCTCCGCGCGTCCACGACGTCGACCAGCGCCGTCGTCACCCTGCCGCGGAAGCGTACCGTCCGGATCCCACCGCTCGTGGTCAACGCGGACGCCGGGATCAAGTCCTGGGTCGTGCTGCACGGCGTGTGGTCGCCGGCGCCGGACCCGGCCTGGGGCACCGACGCCCGCTTCACGTACCAGTGGCTGCTGAACGGCAAGGTCTTCCGATCCAGCAGCGTTGACGACGTGGTCGTCCCCCGCACCGCGATGGGCAAGCGACTGCAGACACGCGTGATCCTCGACGAGCCGGGCTTCGAGCGCGCCGTCGCGACGAGCCGTCCGTCGATCGTCGAGGGCCTGACCTACACGAAGCGGGGCTACCCCGACATCGAGTCGTTCCTGCCGGAGGTCGGCAGGACGGTGCGAGCGAAGGTCGACGCCTGGTCGCCGCGCCCGACGCGCTTCACCTACCAGTGGTTGCTGAACAGCAAGCCGATCAAGGGTGCGACGACGTCCCGGCTGAAGATCACCAAGCGGATGAAGGGCCAGTTCCTGCAGGTCGTCGTCACGGCGCACCGCCGGTACTACCGCCCGACGTCGACCCGCTCGGCCGGTCACAAGGTCTACGGCCCGAACCTGAGCTGACCTAGGCGTCCTGGGCCGCCTCGGCGGCCTCCGTCGTCGCCTCGATCGCGCGGCGCAGGAAGCGCGTGACGACCTCGAGCTCGGCGTCGTCGAGCTCGTCCACGACCACGCTCATCGCGTCCCCGAGCGGCTGGAACATCGCGCGTCCGTCGGTGCGCGCGCTCTCGGTCGGACGCACGATGGTGCGCCGGCGGTCGCCCGGGTCGGGCTCGCGCTCGGCGTGGCCCGACGCGACCAGCCGGTCGATCACCGTGGT
>NZ_JBNFNZ010000118.1:0-6305 GCF_057364525.1 Aeromicrobium sp. PFPM2_SD2 | reverse complement strand
TGCGCGTCGACGGTGGCGAGCCGGGCATGGGCGGCATCGGCGGCTCGTCGGCCTGGTGGTCGCCGGCGCAGGGCTACGCGATGGCGTACGTGACCCGCGGGCTGCTCGGCCACGACCGCGCGGACGCCGTCGCGACCGCCCTGGAGCAGCACCTGCCCGACGTCGTCGGAGGCGTTCGATAGGTTCGTCGGGTGCGCATCGCGACCTGGAACGTCAACTCCGTCCGCACCCGCATCGACCGGGTGACCGCCTTCCTGCAGCGTCACGACGTGGACGTGCTGGCGATGCAGGAGACCAAGTGCCGCGACGACCAGTTCCCGGCGCTGGCCTTCCACGAGCTCGGCTACGAGACCGCCCACGTGGGCCTGGACCAGTGGAACGGCGTCGCCCTCGTCTCCCGCGTCGGCCTGGAGGACGTGCGCACGCGGTTCTCCGACTCCCAGCCGATGTTCGGGGCCGAGGCCCCGGTGCTGGAGGCGCGCTCGATCGGCGCCACCTGCGGCGGCGTGGACGTCTGGAGCCTGTACGTGCCCAACGGCCGCGAGGTCGACCACCCGCACTACGTCTACAAGCTGGCCTGGCTGCAGCAGCTGCGCGACTCGGCCGCCGAGTGGCTCGCCGCCGACCCGTCCAAGCAGGTCGCGCTCACCGGCGACTGGAACATCGCGCCGCAGGACGAGGACGTGTGGGACATGAGCGCCTTCGACGGCAGCACCCATGTGTCCGAGCCGGAGCGGGCCGCGTTCCAGCGCGTGCTGGACGCGGGCTTCACCGACGTCGTGCGGCCGCACACGCCCGGCGCCTACACCTACTGGGACTACCAGCGCCTGGCCTTCCCCAAGCGGATGGGCATGCGCATCGACTTCATCCTCGCCTCGCAGGCGCTGGCCGCCCGGGTGACGGACGCGCAGATCGACCGCGAGGAGCGCAAGGGCAAGGGCGCCTCCGACCACGCCCCGGTCATCGTCGACCTGGACTGAGTCCGCTCCGCTCCCGGAGCCGGTCGACGGGTCCTAGCGGGGCCGCGCGCCCTGGCGCAGGTACGCCTGGCGCTGCTCCCGCATCCAGCGCAGCTCCTCCTCGACCTTCGCGACCTCGGCCGGCACGAAGCGGCGGACCTGCATGTCCATGATCGCGGCCGTCTGCACCGCATCGAGCCCGAATCGACCGGCCAACCGCGCCGCCGCGTCGTCCCGCGACGAGGCGGTGTCGAGCAGCGCGAGCACGGCGGCGCGCTCGCGCAGTCCGAGGGCGACGGCGTCCAGGACGTGGAGGCGGTCCTCCAGGCCCTTCAGCTTCTCGTCGAGCGTGGGCTCGGGGCCACGGCGTCGCCATCGCATGGGCCGAGTCTGGCCGATCAGTCCTGCTCGCGGGGCCAGACGACCTCGAACCGCTCGAAGACGACGTCCAGCTCCTCCATCCGCTCGGGGTCCAGGCCGAGACGTGCGCACGAGCGCCGGAAGTAGCGGCGGTGCCCCTCCAGCCAGGAGTCCCGCGTGCGGTCGTCCTCGCCCTCGTCCCACGCGAACGCGTCGTCGACGGACTCCAGGACGCCCACCCGGACCTCGGACGTCCGCAGGACGACCGCCGGGACGCCGGCGCCGTCCGCGACGACCCAGTGGTCCCCGGGCCGCGGCACCGGGTCGCCGTCCGCCTCGAACTGGGCGACGAGGTCGACCGTGGCCCGCTTGGGGCCGTCGGTGACCAGCGCCAGCAGCTCGTCGCCGAGGCGCAGCGAGTCGCCGAAGGCCTCCAGCGGCGGCTCCTCGCCGTCGTGCTCGGGGTACGCGGCGACGTAGTCGCGCCACAGGTCGGTCTCGGCCCCGACGTGGTGGAAGCGCGACGCGGCTCCGCTCACCCGCGTCCGGCCGTCGTCGGCCGCGACGTCGACGACGAGCCGGCACGGACGTCCCATGTCGTGGCCCTGCAGCACCGTCACCGGCACCGAGCGGTCGTGCCCGGACGTGCGCAGCCAGCCGCCGAGCGCGGCGGCCGCGGCCCCCGTCGCCGGGTCCTCGACCACGCCGCCGACGGGGAACGGGTTGCGCGCGTGCACGAGGTCCTCGCGCTCGACGTGCAGCAGGCTGACCGTCGTCCAGCCGTGCTCGCGCGAGAGGTCGCCGAGCCGGTCGACGTCGTAGTCCAGCCGCGCCAGCCGCTCGCGCGTGGCGGTGAGCAGCAGCGGGTGGTGCATGCCGCCGAACGCGACGACGGGCGGGCGGGCCGGGTCCAGCTCGTCGTCGTCGAGCCAGCGCAGCGCGGCCAGCACCTCGTCGAGGACGGCGTCGGGCAGCGGCTCCACGGACGTGGGCACGCTGGTCAAGGTCGCGACGACGCCGTCGCCACCGGCCTCGGTCCCGACCACCACGTCACCGGACCGGGTCTCGAACGTCACCGTGCCCGGGCCGTCGCGCTCGGCCAGCGCGACGGCCGTGGCGATGGTGGCGTGTCCGCAGAACCCCACCTCGTCCAGCGGGCTGAAGAAGCGCAGGACGAACCGGCCGGGCTCGGCGGTGGGCTCCGCGAAGGCGCACTCGGAGTAGCCGAGCCGGGCGGCCAGCGCGAGCCGGTCCGCGTCGCTCCAGCCGCGGGCGTCCAGCACGACACCGGCCGGGTTGCCGCCGCGGCCCTCGTCGGTGAACGCGGCGTAGTGCAGGACGTCGCTCATGGCTCCTCCAGGACGTGGGACGGACGGACCCCGGACGCTACGGCAGCCGGCGGACGACCGGACCCCTCGTCCGTGGGACGGACGCGCTAGCGTCCGGCGGCGAACGGTCCGCGCAGCACCGCCCACTGCAGCAGCAGGATCGTCTTGGCGTCCACGATGCTCGTGCCGATCGCCGCGAGGGCGTGGTCGACGTCCATCTCGACGACCTCGATGTCCTCACCCTCGGCCGCGACGCCGGCCCGGCGGCCGTCGAGGCCGGCACCCTCGTACGGAGCGGCGAAGAAGTGCAGCCGCTCGGTGATCGAGCCGGGGCTCATGTACGCGTCCAGGACGTGCTCGACCTCGCCGACCTCGACGCCGGTCTCCTCGGCCGCCTCGCGCCGGATGGCGTCCTCGGGCGCGTCGTCGTCGAGCAGCCCGGCCGGGGCCTCCAGCAGCATCCCGTCGGGATGGCCGTTGACGTAGGCCGGGTACCGGAACTGGCGGGTGAGCAGCACCGTGCGGCGGCGAACGTCGTGGAGCAGGATCGTCGCCCCGTCCCCGCGGTCGTACGTCTCGCGCCGCTGGGTGCTGACCGTGCCGTCGTCGTGCCGGTAGTCGAACGTCGTCGCGCGCAGCACGTACCAGTCGTTGGCCAGCAGCTCCACGTCGCGCACGGTCACGCGGGGGTTGCCGGTCAGGTCGCGCCCGGTGAGGTGCAGCCCGGTGCGCCCGCGTCCGTCCGGGACGTCGACGCCCGGTCTGCCCTCACCCATGCCGCTACGACAGCCAGGTCGGGCGCAGCGGGAAGTCGGACGTGCCGTCGGGCGCGTTCTTGACCGCCAGCACGTGGTGCAGCTCGATCTCGTCGCGCTCGAAGGCGATGCGCGAGCCGGCCATGTACAGGCCCCAGATCTTGGCCCGGCCCAGCGTCACCTCGCCGAGCGCCTCGTCCCAGTGGCGCTCGAGGTTCTCGCACCACGCCTGCAGCGTCCGGGCGTAGTGCTCGCGGATGTTCTCGGTGTGGCGCACCTCGAGGCCGACGTCCTGGACGGTCGAGACGATCGTGCCGGAGCCGGCCAGCTCGCCGTCGGGGAAGACGTAGCGGTCGATGAACGCACCGGCGGTGTTCGGCGAGACGTTGTCCCGGCGGGTGATGCAGTGGTTGAGCAGCCGGCCGCCGACCCGCAGCTTGTCGCGCAGGAAGGAGAAGTACGCCGGGTAGTTCTTGACCCCGATGTGCTCGGTCATGCCGATCGAGCTGACCGCGTCGAAGCCGGACTCGCGCACGTCGCGGTAGTCGCTGAACCGCACCTCGGCCAGGTGCTCCAGGCCGCGCTCCTTGATCGCCTGCTGCGCCCACTCGGCCTGCTCCTGCGACAGCGTGACGCCCAGCGCCTTGACGCCGTAGTGCTCGGCCGCGTGCATGACCATGCCGCCCCAGCCGCAGCCGACGTCGAGCAGGCGCTGGCCGGGCTGCAGGTCGAGCTTGCGGCAGACCAGGTCGAACTTCTCGGCCTGCGCCTCCTCGAGCGTGGCGTCGGCGGTCGGGTACACCGCGCAGGTGTAGGCCATCGACGGGCCCAGGACGAGCTCGTAGAAGCGGTTCGACACGTCGTAGTGGTGGTGGATGGCGTCCGCGTCGCGCACCTTGGTGTGGCGCAGGCCCTCGAGCGTCCGGCGCCAGCGCGGCAGGTGCTCCTCGGTCGGCGGGGCCGGGGGCACGAGGTTGCCGACGCCCAGGCCGCGGACGATCTTGACCAGCTCGGCCGGCGGCGGGAGCTTGAAGCTCAGCTTGCTGAGCACCTCGGTCATGAGCGGGTAGGGGTTGCCCGGGTGCACGCCGTCGATCTCCAGGTCGCCGGCCACGTAGGCCCGGGCGAAGCCGAGGTCGCCGGGCGCGGTGACCAGGTAGGCCAGACCGCGCTGGTTGAGCAGGCGCACCGTGTAGGGCGACGCCGGGTCGCCGGTGGTGCTGCCGTCGTAGGCCTCGAAGCGGAACGGGATGCCGTGGCGCATGAGTCGTTCGAGGGCACCGGCGATCGTGATGCGCTGGGAGTCGTGCAGGGTCATGAGTTCCTCACCGCTTTCTCGTACAACGTGCTGAGCCGGCCCCCCTGGTCGTAGCGGTCGCGGACCCTCGCGAGGTTCGCGCCGCCGTACATCGCGTCGAAGGTCTCCTGGTCGTAGAACGCCTCGGAGTACAGCGACTTGTGGCCGCCCAGGCCGCTCACGGCCTCCTCGACCTTGCGGTTCACCAGGCCGGGCGGGGCGTCGGCGGGGACGACGACGGTGCCCCAGAACCCGGCGTTGACGTACGTCGTGCCCGGCTCGAGCGGGTAGGTCGCCCACGGACGCTGCGTGCGCAGCGGGCACAGCCACACCGGCCGCATGCCGACCTCGGTGTCGAACCACTCCAGGAAGTCCGGCAGCCGGTCCAGCGGTACCTCGACGTCCTGGATGACCCGCTCGCGTCCGGGGACCTTCTTGATCCGGTCGAGCTTCGCGATGATGCCCAGGCGCGCGTCCAGGCCGACGAGCTTGTGGAACACGTCGCTGCGCCGCCAGCGCCGCGGCCAGAGGCGGCGCAGGCGGGGGTTCTGCGCGCCGAACGCGGCCGAGCACCAGAACCAGTCGGTGTCCCAGCGCCACAGGTAGTCGTAGATCGTCAAGGCGTCGGTCGTCCGCTCCTGGATCGAGCGGTAGTAGACCTGCTGGCCGGTGTAGTCGCTCAGCGCGGCCGGACGCTCGTCGGTGTACTCGGCCAGGGTCAGGTAGACCTCGTCAGGCGAGAACGCGGTGCCGTCCAGGCCGTCGACCCGCACGCCCTCCCACTGGCCGGTGGCGACGATCTCGTCGATGGCCTTCACCGCCCCGGCACCGTCGCCGACGCGGACGTGGCGCAGGCGGACGTACGGCGGCACCGGCTCCAGGCGGATCCGCAGGCGCGTCGCGTAGCCGAGGCTGCCGTAGGAGTTGGGGAAGGCGTCGAACAGGTCGGCGTGCTCGTTGTCGGGGGTCGCGGTGACGACCTCGCCGCTGCCGGTGAGCACGTCCATCTCCAGCACCGACTCGTGCGGCAGCCCGTTGCGGAAGGACGTCGACTCGATGCCCAGGCCGGTGACGGCGCCGCCGAGCGTGATGGTGCGCAGCTGCGGGACGACGTACGGGACGAGGCCGAAGCGCAGCGTCTCGTCGACCAGGTGCTCGTACGTGCAGGCGAGCTGGACGTCGGCGGTGAGCGCCTCGGGGTCGATGGCGATGACGCCGTCGAGACCGCTCACGTCCAGGCCGGGCCCGGTGCTCGCGGCGCGCGGCCGGAACAGGTTCGAGGTGGTCTTCGCCAGTCGGACCCGCTCGCCCGGGCCGATCGCGGCGTACGAGGCGAGCAGGCGGTCCATGGCCTCACGGTGCGCGTCCCAGCCCTTCACCCGCTCAGACTACGACCGTGACCGTTGCGTGACGCAAGGGCCATGGCGACGCGACCTGCGTCACGCACCCAGCAGCCAGACCAGCGCCTCGGCCGGCTCCCCGCCCTCGTCGGCGGCCAGGACGAGCGCGCGTCCGTCGTGGACGCGCAGCTCGTCGCCCGGCTCCAGGACCTGCTCCTCGACGCGGACGCGGCCGCGGGTGACGTGGGACGAGGGTGCGGGCGGCG
>NZ_JBNFNZ010000117.1:0-6312 GCF_057364525.1 Aeromicrobium sp. PFPM2_SD2 | reverse complement strand
GCGACGTCAAACGACCCAGCCCCGCGACGTCCCGGCTGGAGGGGGAGCGGGCCCTCGCGAGCGCGGCGGGCAGGTCCGGACGCAGGCGGATCATCGACACATCCTCACGCACGAGGGCCCCGTGGACACGTCCACGGGGCCCTCGTGCGGAGCAGGTCAGCTGAGCTCGCCGGTCACCAGGTAGACGACGCGGCGGGCCATCGAGACGGCGTGGTCGCCGATGCGCTCGTAGTAGCGGCCCAGCAGGGCCAGGTCGATGGCCGGCTCGACGCCGTGCTCCCACGAGTCGTCGAGGAGCACGCGGAACATGTGCTTGCGCAGGCGGTCCATCTCGTCGTCCTCGGCCTCGAGCCGGGCGGCGGCCTCGACGTCGCGGTCGGCCACGATGCGCGCGGCGGCGTCGATCATCTGGTCGGCGACCGAGGCCATCGACATGATCGTCGGGCGCAGCTTCTCGGGCACGGCCACGTCGGGGGCGCGGCGGCGCGCGACCTTGGCGACGTGCACCGACAGGGCCCCCATGCGCTGCAGGTCGGTGACCATGCGCAGGGTGGCCACGAGCTGGCGCAGGTCGTCGCGACCGGCTGCTGCGTGGCCAGCAGGAGCAGGGCCCGCTCCTCGATCGACTCCGTCTCGGTGTCGATGTGCTTGTCGCCGGCGATCACCCGCTCGGCGACGCCCGTGTCGGCGCCCAGCAGGGCGGAGGTCGCGTCGGCCACGGTGCGCCGGACGTCGTTGGTCAGGGAGACGAGCTCGTCGACGAGGGTGTCGAGCTGCTCGTAGTACTGGTCACGCATGCGAGCAGGCTAGGCAGCGCCGGTGAACGGGCGGCGACCTGCCGTGAACGGGACGTGAACACCCCCGGAACGTCCCAGGTCAGAGGGCTTGCGCGGGCGTCCGGAGGGTGTCCGGCGTGCGTACCATCGGTGCCGTGGAGCTGAGCACCGAGCTGGTCATCACCGCGTTCCTGGGAGCGCTCGTCGGTGCCGCGATCGCCTACCTGTGGCGGCTGAGCGAGCGCCGTCTGCAGGAGCTGCCGCCCGGGTCGGACGAGCCGCCGGCCGTTCCCCCCGGCGCCGAGGCCGTCCTGAGCGTCCTGTCGTCGTCCGCCCTGCTCATGGACGAGGACGACCGGGTGCTCCAGGCGTCCGCGCCCGCCTACGCGCTCGGGCTCGTGCAGCAGCAGGAGCTGACCTCCCCCACCCTGCTGGCGCTCGTGCACCAGGTGCGGCGCGACGGGCAGGTGCGCGAGCAGGAGACCACCCTCGAGCGGCGCGGCCGCGCCCCCGTGCACGTCCACGCGCGCGTCGCCCCGCTGACCCGCCAGGTCGTGCTGGTGCTGCTGCAGGACCGCACCCACGAGCACCGGGTCGAGACGATCCGGCGCGACTTCGTGGCCAACGTGAGCCACGAGCTGAAGACCCCGATCGGCGCCATCGCGATCCTGGCCGAGGCCGTCGGCGAGGCCAAGGACGACCCCGAGGCGGTCGAGCGGTTCGCCGGGCGCATCCAGGACGAGGGCCGCCGGCTCACCCGGCTCGTGCAGCAGATCATCGACCTGTCGCGCCTGCAGGCCGACGTCCTCAACGAGACCCCCGACGTCGTCGCGGTGTCCGAGGTCGTCGCCGAGGCCTGCGAGCACAGCCAGACCGACGCCGAGGCCAAGGGCATCGAGCTCGTCCGGGCCTGCGAGCCCGGCCTGTACCTGCGCGGCGACCGCGGGCAGGTGCACGCCGCGGTGAGCAACCTGGTCGAGAACGCCGTCACCTACTCCGAGCCCGGCACCCGGGTCTCGGTCACCGCCGAGGCGCACGACGACGACGTGCGCATCACCGTCACCGACCGCGGCATCGGCATCCCCGAGGGGGAGCTCGACCGCATCTTCGAGCGGTTCTACCGCGTCGACCCGGCGCGGCACCGCTCCACGGGCGGCACCGGTCTGGGACTGTCCATCGTGAAGCACGTCGCGGCCAGCAACGGCGGGTCCGTCGAGGTGTGGAGCAAGCCGGACGAGGGGTCGTCGTTCACCCTCGTCCTCCCGGCGCACGTGCCGGACAACGAGGAGGAGCACGCATGACCCGTGTCCTGGTGGTCGAGGACGAGGCGAGCTACAGCGAGGCGCTGTCGTACGTCCTGCGCAAGGAGGGCTTCGAGGTGGCCATCGCCGAGACCGGCCCGGACGCGCTGAGCGAGTTCGAGCGCGGCGGCGCCGACATCATCCTGCTCGACCTCATGCTGCCCGGGCTGTCCGGCACCGAGGTGTGCCGCCAGGTGCGCCAGACCTCGAACGTCCCGATCATCATGGTCAGCGCGAAGGACACCGAGATCGACAAGGTCGTCGGGCTCGAGCTCGGCGCCGACGACTACGTCACCAAGCCGTACAGCCCGCGCGAGCTCGTGGCCCGCATCCGCGCCGTGCTGCGCCGCGGCACGACCGAGACGGTCGAGGACGACTCCGCGCTCGAGGCCGGGCGCGTGCGCATGGACGTCGAGCGGCACCTGGTGACCGTCGACGGCGACGAGGTGCGCCTGCCGCTCAAGGAGTTCGAGCTGCTCGAGTACTTCCTGCGCAACCCCGGCCGGGTGCTCACCCGCGGCCAGCTCATCGACCGGGTGTGGGGCGCGGACTACGTCGGCGACACCAAGACGCTCGACGTCCACGTCAAGCGGCTGCGCGCCAAGATCGAGCCGGAGCCGGCCACGCCGCGCACGCTCGTCACCGTCCGCGGGCTGGGCTACAAGTACGAGGCGTAGGCACCGCGCGCTGACGGATCTTCATGCCTTCCGGTGGCCGGGGCGACTGGAAGGCATGACGATCGGTCCGGCCACGCCGGGTCAGCGGCCCTGGTTGGCGACCGCGGCGATGGCGTCCTTCGCCGCCTCCGGGTCCAGGTAGGTGCCGCCGGCCGTGACCGGCTTGAAGTCGTCGTCCAGCTCGTAGTGCAGCGGGATGCCGGTGGGGATGTTGAGGCCGGTGACCGCGTCCTCGCTCATGCCGTCCAGGTGCTTGACCAGGGCGCGCAGCGAGTTGCCGTGCGCGGTGACCAGGACGGTCTTCTGCGCCAGCAGGTCCGGGACGATCGCGTCGTACCAGTAGGGCAGCATGCGCTCGAGGACGTCCTTGAGGCACTCGGTGCGGGGCAGCAGCTCGTCGGGCAGGCCCGCGTAGCGCGCGTCGCCGGCCTGGCTGAACTCGCTGTCGTCGGCCAGCGCCGGCGGCGGGGTGTCGTAGGAGCGGCGCCAGAGCATGAACTGCTCCTCGCCGAACTCCTCGAGCGTGGCCTTCTTGTCCTTGCCCTGCAGCGCGCCGTAGTGGCGCTCGTTGAGCCGCCACGACCGGCGGACCGGCACCCAGTGGCGGTCGACGCCGTCGAGCACGATCTGCGACGTGCGGATGGCGCGGCGCAGCAGCGACGTGTGCGAGACGTCGGGCAGCAGGCCCGCCTCGCGCAGCAGACCGGGGGCGCGCTGGGCCTCGGCGACCCCCTGCCCGTTGAGGTCGACGTCCACCCAGCCGGTGAACAGGTTGAGCGCGTTCCACTCGCTGTGGCCGTGCCGCAGCAGGACGAGGTTCATGGTCATGGCCCGAGCCTAGCGAGACCGCGCCGGACGGTCGCGCGGGCGAGGCTACGCGTCGTGCCACTCCCGGAAGACGGCGTCGAGGGCCTGGACGTAGTCGTCCTGGCTGTGCACGCCGGCCAGCGTCCAGCGGTCCTCGATGACGACCGTCGGCAGCTGGGTCACGTTGACCGCTCGCCCGGCCTCGACCTGCAGCCGCACCTGGTCGGCGTACTCGTCGCTGGCCAGCAGCGCCTCGGCCGTCTCCAGGTCCAGGCCGACGAGCGCGGCCCGCGTGGCGAGCACGAACGGGTCCGAGACGTCCGCGCCCTCGAGCAGGTGCGCGCGCCACAGCTGGTGCGCCAGGTCGCGCTGCTCGGCCGCGCCGACGTCGCCGGCCCAGGTGAGCAGGCGCCAGGCGTCGAAGGAGCTGGCCTCGACGGCGTCGTCGAAGTTCAGGTCGATGCCGCTGATGCGCGCGGCGGCGCTCACCTGGGCCAGCATCTCGCCGGCCGCGTGGTCGCCGTGGCGCCCGGCCAGCGCCTCGCGCAGCGGGCGGCCGGAGCTGGATGCGTCCGGGTCGAGCTGGAAGGCGCGCAGCGCCATGTCGACCGGCTCGCCGCGCACGATGGTGAAGGTGGCGGCGGCACGCTCGAAGCGGGTGGTGCCGACGTAGGACCAGGGGTCGGTGACGTCGACGAACAGGCGGGCCCTCACGCGATCACGACTCGCTCGGGGCCGCGGGACGGAAGCGCTCGAACGCCGCGAGGTTGCGGGTGGACTCGCCGCGGGCCAGGCGCCACTCCCACTCCTTGCGGATCGAGGACTCGAAGCCGAGCTCCAGGATCGTGTTGAACGACTCGTCGGCGTAGCTCAGCACCGAGCCGAGCAGCCGGTCGACCTCGTCGGGCGTGACCGAGTCCAGCGAGACACGGCCGTCGAGGTAGATGTCGCCGGCCGCGTCGACGGCGAAGGCGACGGCGTACAGCCGCAGGTTGCGCTCGAGCATCCAGCGGTAGACGGCCTCGTGGTTCTCGTCGGGCCGGCGGGCGACGAAGGCGTGGATCGCGAGCGCGTGGCGCCCGACCTCCAGCCGGCACGTGGTCTTGAGCTTGCGCTCGCCGGGCAGGTCCACCTCGAAGACCCCGGGCCGGTGCTCGGTGTGCTCGAGCCCCGAGCGCTCCAGGGCCTCGCGGACGACCTCGGCCGCGTGCTGCTGGGTCATCGACGTCCTTCCCGGGCGGCCCGCGCCGCCTCGTACACGTCGAGCGTACGGTCCACGGTCGCCTCCCACCCGAACGACGCCGCGTGCTCGACCGCCTTGCGCCCCATCGCGTCGGCCAGGCCGGGGTCGCCGACCAGCCGCTCGAGGGCGTCGGCCCAGTCGGCCTCGTCGTGACCGTCGACGAGCAGGCCGCTCACCTCGTCGGCGACCGCCGTGGGCAGGCCGCCGACGCGGGCGGCGAGACGGGGGTGCCGCAGGCCTGCGCCTCGAGCGCGACCAGGCCGAAGGACTCGTTGTAGGACGGCACGCAGACCGCCGTCGACGCGGCGTACCAGTCGGCCAGGACGTCCTGGCGCACCGGCGGCTCGAACCGCACGACGTCCTGCAGGCCGAGCTCGCGAGCGAGGTCGGCGAGGGCGTCCGGCGCGTCCAGGCCCGAGCCCGACGCTCCCCCGAACCACCGGGACGACGAGGCGCTCGCGCAGCGACGGGGTCGCGCTCGAGCAGCACCGCGACGCGCGCAGCAGCACGTCCGGCGCCTTGAGCGGCTGGATGCGCCCGGCGAAGAGCAGCACGACGGCGTCCGGCGACAGGCCCAGCGAGGCGCGGGCCGTGTCGCGGCGGTCGGCGCGGAAGACGTCCAGGTCGACGCCGGGGTGCACGACCACGACCTGGGACGGGTCGGCGCCGTAGAGGCCCACCAGCTCGGCGGCCTCCTCGTCGGTGTTGGCCACGAGCCGGTCGGCGAGCCGGACGATCTCCTCCTCGCCGCGGACGCGTCCGATCGGCTCGGGGGTGTCGCCCTCGGCCAGGCGGGCGTTCTTGACCTTGGCCATCGTGTGCATGGTGTGCACGAGCGGCACCGACCAGCGCTCGGCCGCGACGGTGCCGACCTGGCCCGAGAGCCAGTAGTGGGAGTGGACGACGTCGAAGGTGCCGGGGCCGCTCTCGACCTCGGCGCGCAGGACGTCGCGCACGAACGAGCACATCTGCGCCGGCAGGTCGTTCTTGGTGAGGCCCTCGAACGGACCGGCGGCGACGTGGTGCACGCGCACGCCGTCGAACGCCTCGTGCACCTCGGGCTGGCTGGACGACGTGGCGCGCGTGAAGATCTCGACCTCCACGCCCCGCGCGGCGAGCCGTCGGGACAGCTCCAGCACGTACACGTTCATCCCGCCGGCGTCCCCGTCGCCCGGCTGCTCCAGCGGGGACGTGTGCGCCGAGAGCATCGCGACCCGTCGGATCATCAGCACCTCGCCTTCGGCCTCCCATCATCCCACCGCGTCCGGCATCGGCACCGCGAGGCCTCGCGAGTCCAGCACCGCGAGGGCGTCTGGGAGCATGGCGCCATGAGCACCCGCACCGCCGTCGTGACCGGAGCCAGCAGCGGCATCGGCGCCGCGACCGCCCGCGCCCTGGCCGGCGACGGCTTCCACGTCTACTGCGCCGCCCGGCGCGCGAGCGCGTCGAGGCGCTCGCCGCCGAGATCGCGGACGTCGTCGCGGCGACGTCACCGACCCCGGGCCTCG
>NZ_JBNFNZ010000116.1:0-6317 GCF_057364525.1 Aeromicrobium sp. PFPM2_SD2 | reverse complement strand
CGACGGTCGGCCCGGCCACCGTGCGGGCGGCGCGCGTCGTGGTGGCGACCAACGCCTTCCGGGGGCCGCTGCGCCGCACCCGGCTCGGCACCGTGCCGGTCTACGACTACGTGCTCGCGACCGAGCCGCTGACCGAGGCGCAGCTCAAGAGCGTCGGCTGGGACCCCGCGATCGGCGTGGCGGACTCGGGCAACCACTTCCACTACTACCGGGTGACGCCGGACCGCCGGATCCTGTTCGGCGGCTACGACGCGATCTACCACTACGGACGCTCGATCGACCCCGCGCACGAGGACCGCCACCGGACGTTCGCGACGCTCGCCCGCCACTTCGCCGAGACGTTCCCGCAGCTGGACGGCGTCCGCTTCACCCACCGCTGGGCCGGGGTGATCGACACCTCGACCCGGTTCTGCGCCTTCTTCGGCACCGCCCACCGCGGCCGCACCGCCTACGCGACGGGGTTCACCGGGCTCGGCGTCGGGGCGTCGCGGTTCGCGGCGGACGTGGTGCTGGACCTGCTCGACGGACGTCCCACCGAGCGCACGCGGCTGCGCATGGTGCGCCGGCGCCCGCTGCCGTTCCCGCCCGAGCCGCTCGCCTGGATCGGCATCCAGGTGACGAGCTGGTCGATGGGCCGCGAGGACCGCACCGGTCGGCGCAACCTGTGGCTGCGCCTGCTGGACCGCCTGGGGCTGGGGTTCGACTCGTGAGCGCGTCGAGCGAGCCGACGACGACGGCGGACGCGCGGCTGCTGGCCACCGACGTCCAGGCTCACGAGCTGCTGCCCGACGACGCCGGGGGACGCCTGCCGACGGCGTCCGCGGTGCTCGGCGAGCTCGGGCACACGGAGGTCGGGCTGTGGGAGGCCGGACCGGGGACCGACCACGACACGGAGGTCGACGAGGTCTTCGTCGTGCTCGCCGGCGCGGCCACCGTGACGTTCGAGGACGGCAGCAGCCTCGCGCTGCGGCCGGGGGTGGCGGTGCGGCTGCACGCGGGCGACCGGACCCGCTGGGACGTCACGGAGCGGCTGCGCAAGCTGTACCTCGCCTGACCGGGTGGACTGTCGATATCGGCGGTGATCTGTCCGAAACGCTGCGTATTCGGAAGTTCATCCGCAGACTCTCGACGGAATCCGTCGTCTTGGGTAGGTTGACCGCGTGACCGACACCACCTTCACCAACGTCATCGACGGACAGCTCGTCGGCGCGGCCGACGGCCGCACCTACGAGGTCATCGACCCCAGCACCGGCGAGGTCTACGCGCACGCGCCGCTCTCCGGCGCCGAGGACGTCGACCGGGCCTACGCCGCCGCGGAGCGGGCGTTCGAGTCGTGGGGGTCGACCACGCCGCAGGAGCGCATGCTCGCCCTGCTGCGGATCGCCGACGCGCTCGAGTCCCGGGCCGAGGAGTTCGTGGCCGCCGAGTCGCGCGACACCGGCAAGCCGCTGGGCCTCACCGCGTCCGAGGAGATGCCGCCGACGATCGACCACTTCCGCTTCTTCGCCGGCGCCTGCCGCGTCCTCGAGGGCAAGTCGGCCGGCGAGTACCTGGCCGACCACACCTCGTTCGTCCGCCGCGAGCCGATCGGCGTCGTGGGCCAGGTGACGCCGTGGAACTACCCGCTGCCGATGATGGTCTGGAAGATCGCCCCGGCCCTGGCCGCGGGCAACACCGTCGTGCTCAAGCCGTCCGACACGACGCCGGCGACGTCGACGATGATGGCCGAGCTGGCCCAGGAGTTCCTGCCGCCGGGCGTCCTCAACGTCCTCACCGGCGACCGTGACACCGGCCGCTCCCTGGTCGCGCACCGCACGCCGCAGATGGTCGCCATCACCGGCTCGGTGCGCGCCGGCATGGAGGTCGCGGGCTCCGCGGCGTCCGACCTCAAGCGCGTCCACCTCGAGCTCGGCGGCAAGGCGCCGGTCGTGGTGTTCGACGACGCCGACGTCGCCAAGCGCCGAGGCGATCGCCGGCGCCGGCTACTTCAACGCCGGCCAGGACTGCACCGCCGCCACCCGCGTGCTCGTCGGCCGCGGCGTCCACGACGAGTTCGTCGCTGCCCTCGCCGAGCAGGCCCGGGCCACCCGCACGGGCATGCCCGACGACGAGGACGTCCTGTACGGCGCGCTCAACAACGCCGACCAGCTGGCCCGGGTGGCCGCCATGGTCGACCGCCTGCCCGACCACGCGACGCTCGAGGCCGGCGGACGCCGGCAGGGTGACCGGGGCTACTTCTACGAGCCGACCGTGCTGTCGGGCCTGCGCCAGGACGACGAGCAGGTGCAGGACGAGATCTTCGGCCCGGTCATCACGGTCCAGCCGTTCGGCGACGAGGCCGAGGCGCTGCGCCTGGCCAACGACGTCCGCTACGGCCTGGCCTCGAGCGTCTGGACGACCGACCACGGCACGGCCATGCGCATGTCGCGCGGGCTCGACTTCGGCGTGGTGTGGATCAACACCCACATCCCGTACGTCTCGGAGATGCCGCACGGCGGGTTCAAGCACTCCGGCTACGGCAAGGACCTGTCGATGTACGGCCTGGAGGACTACACCCGCATCAAGCACGTCATGTCCTACACGGGCGCCTGAGCCCGGTGCGCCGGGTCGACGAGGACTGAGTCAGCCGCGACGCAGGTGCAGCAGCGGGAAGGGGCGGCCCTCCCCGTCGAGCGGTGAGCGGCCGACCTCGACGAAGCCGCGCGCGGCGTAGAACCGTCGTCCGCTCTCGTTCTGCTCGTTGACGTCCAGGCGCAGCACCGGCTGCTCGGCGGCCACGCTGTCGAGCAGCCGCGTGCCCAGGCCGTGACCGTGGAGCCGCGGGTCGACCACCCGCAGGTCGGTCATCTGCGGCAGGTACGCGGCGACCGCGCGCTCGTAGAAGTCCACGTCCTCGGCCGTCAGGAAGTGGTGCGTGGCCTCGACCGCCCGACGCCACACGCGCAGCAGCGCGACATGGTCGTCGGAGGTGGCGGGGCGCACCGCCGGTCGCTGGGTCACGGCCGGCAGCGTAGTGGACCGTCCCCGCGTCGGCCGCTCGTCGGCCGTGCGCCGGTCAGCGCCGCTGCTCGTCGGCGAAGAACGAGAAGGAGCCGTCCTGCTCCAGCACCGCCCACTTCACGTCCTCGATGCGCTCGATCCCGTTCTGCCGGGCCGCGGCGAGCAGGTCCGTCTCGTCCAGGCGCTCGATGCGCAACGACTCGCGGATGATCTCGCCGTCGCGCACCAGCAGCGTCGCGACGCCCTCGAAGAGCGAGCGTCGACGCGGGAGACGCCAGGACAGCCACGACATCCCCACGGTCAGCAGGGCGATGGTGGCGACGGCGACCACGGCGCCGGTGACCGACGTGTCCTCGCTGATGACGCCCTCGGCCACCAGGTCGCCGACGACCACGAGGATGACGAAGTCGAACGCCGACAGCTCGCTGAGCTCGCGCTTGCCGACGATGCGGACGACGAGCCAGACGAGCACGAAGACGACCGTCGCGCTGAGGACGATGCTCACGGGCGCACCTGCGTGGGGAAGGGCACAGGGTACGCAGGCGCGCCCGTGAGGGACTGGTCGGTTCGCTCGCTGCGCTCGCTCACGGACATACCTCCATGGAGATCTCGCTCATGGCAGCACCCACGTCCGTGCGTCGACCCGGGTGGTGCCGCCGGGGCCCGGAGCGCTCAGCGTGTAGCCCACCGGGCCGGGGGACGCCTCGGTCGGCGTGCGGCCGGACAGGCTCACGGTGAGCGGGGCGTCGAAGGTCAGGCGCACGCGCTCGGCGTCCCCGGTCTGGGCCGACGGCTCGGGGGAGAACACCTCCAGCCCGAGCCGCTCCAGCATCGCCGGCTCGACCTCCAGGACCACCGAGGCGCCTGGGGCCGGCGGCGCGACGGTGACCACGACCGCGACGTCCAGCCCCGCACGGGTGACCTGCGGGTGCCGGACCTGCAGCGCGGGCCCCGGACCGTCCGCGCTCGTCGTCGTGTCGCGCGGGCCGAACCAGCCCAGGCAGGCGACCAGGACGACCAGGGCCAGCAGCGCGACGCCCACGCGGCGCCACGCCCGGCCGCGCCGGGCCCGGTCGGGACCGGCACGCCCTGCAGGACGGGGATGGGGTGCTCGTCGTCACTGCTCAGCCTTCTGGTGCCGGACGACGATCGTAGCGACGAGCGTCGGTTCGCGGCCGCAACCGGTCATGAGGCCCAGTCCGCTCAGGTCGGGCCCGGCGCGGCCGATGCCACGTCCGGCGTCCAGGACGGACGCGCGGAACGCTTCAGGAGGAACCCCCCATGACCGAGACCACGGCGCACGAGCGCGGTGACGACCAGCCGACGGCGACCGGCCGCGGCCTGTCCGGCTGGTGGTCCAGCCGCAAGATCCGGACGAAGGTCCTCGTCCCCGCCGTCATCGGCGTGGTCGCTGCGGTCGTGCTCGGTTCCTACAGCCTCAACGCGCTGTCCGACAGCGCGGCGACGAGCCAGCGGATCCACGAGGAGAACCTCAAGGCGGTCAAGATCCTGGGCGAGATCAGCGTGACGCGCAAGAGCCTGTCGATCAGCGCCCGCGACATCCTGCTGGCCGGCGACGGTCCGGACCGCCCGGCGGTCGAGGAGGAGTACGTCGAGCTGCAGAAGACGTTCGACGCGCAGCTGGACGAGTACCTCACCACCAACCCGTCGGCCGCGAACCGCCAGCGCGCCGAGGACATCCGCGCGACGCTCGGCGAGTACGTCTCGGCCGTGGACGAGAAGCTCGGCCCGCTGGCCGACAAGCAGCAGCTGAGCCGCTGGCTGAAGGTCAACAACGAGGAGGTCGCGCTCATCGCCGAGCAGATGAGCTCGGACCTGGGCGAGATCATCGAGACCGAGGACGCGTCCGCCGAGGCCTACGCGGCGGACGCGCAGTCGTCCTACGAGCGGGCTCGCGCCACCACCATCGCGGTGCTCGTCGTCGGTGCGCTCGTGTGCCTGGCGGTCGGCCTGCTGGTCGCGCGCGGCATCGCCACCAACGTCGGCCGGGTCCGCAAGGTCGCCGAGGCCCTGGCCGCGGGTGACCTGACGGCGCGCAGCGGCGTGTCGACGACCGACGAGGTCGGCGAGATGGGCGCGAGCCTGGACGCCGCGACGGACAACCTGCGGGCGCTCATGGGGTCGGTGACGACGTCGTCGGACGCGTTGGCGGCGGCGGCCGAGGAGCTGTCGGCGTCCTCGCAGCAGATCGCGGCGGGTGCGGAGGAGACGAGCGTGCAGGCCGGTCTGGTGTCGGGTGCGGCCGAGGACGTGTCGCGCAACGTGCAGACGGTCGCGGCGGGCTCGGACGAGATGGGGGCCTCGATCCGCGAGATCGCGCACTCGGCGAACGAGGCGGCCCGGGTCGCGTCGGACGCGGTGCGGACGGTGGAGGTCACGAATGAGACGGTGGCGAAGCTGGGCGAGTCGTCCCAGGAGATCGGCAACGTGGTCAAGGTGATCACCTCGATCGCCGAGCAGACGAACCTGCTGGCGCTGAACGCGACGATCGAGGCTGCTCGTGCGGGTGAGGCGGGCAAGGGCTTCGCGGTGGTGGCGAACGAGGTCAAGGAGCTGGCGCAGGAGACGGCGCGGGCGACCGAGGACATCGCCCGTCGGGTGGAGACGATCCAGGCCGACACCGGCGGTGCGGTGGACGCGATCGGTCAGATCGCCGAGATCATCACCTCGATCAACGACTACCAGGTCACCATCGCCTCGGCGGTGGAGGAGCAGACCGCCACCACCAACGAGATGAGCCGCAACGTGGCCGAGGCCTCGACGGGGTCGGGCCAGATCGCCGACAACATCTCGGGCGTCTCGGAGGCGGCGTCGGGCACGACCCAGGCGCTGGCCCAGACCCAGGCCGCGGTCGACGAGGTCGCGCGCATGGCCGCCGACCTGCGCGGCTCGGTCGCCCACTTCACCGTCTGACCGGGACGACGACGGCCGGCTCCCCACCAGGGGGAGCCGGGCCGTCGTCGTCCGGGGACGGTCGGCGTCGCCGTCAGAGCGCGGCGTCGAGGTGCTGGAGCACCAGCGCGGTGAGCTGCAGCCGGCTGCCCACCTGGCACTTGGCGAAGACCGCCTTGAGGTGGTCCTGCACGGTGTAGGGCGAGAGGCCGAGCGACGCGGCGATGCCCTTGGTCGAGCCGCCGGCGAGCACCTCGGCCACCACGTCGACCTCGCGCGGCGTGAGGCCGAACTCGTCGGCCAGCCGCTGAACGGCCTGGGCCCGGGCAGACCGGTTGAGCACCATGACCGCCTCCGGGCGTCCGGCCGCCGTGCGGCGGAACGTCACGCGGACGACCAGCCCG
>NZ_JBNFNZ010000115.1:0-6358 GCF_057364525.1 Aeromicrobium sp. PFPM2_SD2 | reverse complement strand
GACGCCGCAGCGGCAGGCCGGCACCGCCGCGAGGACGAGGGCGGCCGCCGTGACGGCCAGGTGCTCACCCAGGCGGGCGGCGATGCCGGCGGCACCGGTCCAGCTGCCGGGGTCGAGGATCCAGGCCAGTGCGTCGAGCAGGACGTTCACGGCACCACCTCGCCGGAGGCGACCGGCTGTGCGCGGGACGGCCGCCGTGGCAGCCAGGGCGTCAGCAGGCGTCCGGCCAGGACGAGCAGCCCGTCCAGCAGCAGGGCCAGGATCATGGTGAGCCCGACACCGACCAGCACCTCGCCGGTGATGCCGCGCTGGAAGCCGTCGGTGAGCAGCGTGCCGAGGCTGGAGATGCCGACCAGCGCCCCGATCGTCACCAGGCCGACGGTGCTGACGGTGACCACCCGGACGCCCGAGAGCAGCACGGGCACCGACAGCGGCAGGTCGACCCGCCAGAACAGCGCCCGTCGGCCGTGGCCGACGGCCTCGGCGGACTCGTGGACGCGCCGGTCGACCGAGTCGAACGCGTCGCAGGCGGTGCCCACCAGGAGAGCGGTGCCGTAGAGGGCGAGCGCCACGACCAGCGTGGCCGGTGAGCGCAGCGGAACGCCGAGCACGAGCGGGATGACGATGAGCAGCGGCAGGGCCGGGACGGCGTACACGATGCTCGCGGCTCCGAGGACGTACGGGCGCAGCCGCGGCCGCCGGTGAGCGACGCGGCCGAGCGCCACCGCGGCCACGACGGCGAGGGCGATCGAGGGGACCGACAACGCGAGGTGCTGGAGGGTCAGCTCGACGGTCCAGTCGACGTTGTTGCGCAGCCAGGTCACGACAGGGTCCCGAGCGGACGTCCGGCACCGTCGACCACGACCTGGCGGCCCTCGATCGTGACCGTCGTGAGGGCGCGCCCCTCCTGGTCGGCCCCGACGAAGCGGCGGACGAAGTGGTCGACCGGCGCGGCCAGCACCTGCTGCGGCGTGCCGGCCTGGGCGACGACGCCGCCGGCGCGCAGCACGACCACCTCGTCGGCCAGCCGGAAGGCCTCGTCGACGTCGTGGGTGACCAGGACGATGGTCTTGCCCAGCTCGCCCTGGATGCGCAGCATCTCGTCCTGCAGCTCGCGCCGCACGATGGGGTCGACGGCGCCGAACGGCTCGTCCATCAGCAGGATGTTCGGGTCGGCGGCCAGGGCGCGGGCGACCGCGACGCGCTGCTGCTGGCCGCCGGACAGCTGGGCCGGGTAGCGCCGGGCCAGCGAGTCGTCCAGCCCCACCAGCCCGAGCAGCTCGACGGCCGCGGCGCGCGCGGCCCGGCGGGGCGTGCCGGTGAGCACGGGCACGGTGGTGATGTTGTCGACCACGGTGCGGTGGGGCAGCAGCCCTCCGGCCTGAGGGACGTAGCCGATGCGACGACGCAGCGTGACCTTGTCGAGCTCGCGCACGTCGGTGCCGTCGACCAGGACCGCGCCGGAGGTCGGCTCGACCATGCGGTTCACCATGCGCAGGAGCGTCGTCTTGCCCGACCCGGAGGAGCCGACCAGGGCGACCGTGCGGTGCGAGGGCACGACGCAGGAGAAGTCGGCGACCGCGACGGTCCCGTCGGGGTACGTCTTGGCGACGTTCCTCAGCTCGATCCCCACGACGTCCTCCAGACGGTCGGCGAGTGGCCCGCCGACAGCGTAGCCGTGCGCACCGACATGCGCCCGGGACGCGAGCAGCCCGCTACGGCAGGATCGCGTCGACGTACCCGCCGTCGACGCGCACGGCGCCGCCGGTGGTCGCCGACGCGAGCGGCGAGCTGAGGTAGGCGACCATGTTCGCGATCTCCTCGGGCTCGATCAGCCGTTGCAGGAGCGACTGCGGCCGGTGCACGCGCATGAACTCGCGCTGCGCCTCGTCCCACGGCAGCGTCCGGCCGACGAGCTCGTGGACGAAGTCCTCGACGCCGCCGGTGTGCGTCGGCCCGGCGATCACCGCGTTCACGGTGACGCCCGTGCCGGCGGCCTCCTTGGCGAAGCCGCGCGAGACGGCGAGCAGGGCGGTCTTGGACGTGCCGTAGTGGATCATCTCGGCCGGGATCACCACCGCCGAGTCGCTGGCGATGTTGAGCACCCGGCCCCAGCCTCGCTCCATCATCCCCGGCAGCGTGAGCCGGATGAGTCGTACGGCCGACAGCACGTTCGTGTCGAAGTAGCGGCGCCAGGCGTCGTCGTCGATCTCGAGCGCCTTCTCGGAGCCGAAGATGCCGAGGTTGTTGACCAGGACGTCCACGACCCCGCTCGCCTCCAGCACCGCGGCGGCGCCGTCGGCGTCGGTGACGTCGCCGGTCGCCGCCACGAGGTCGCGGCCAGGGGACTCGGCGAGCAGCTCGTCGATCGTGGTCTGCACGCGGTCGGCGTGGCGTCCGTTGACCGCGACCCGGGCGCCGGCGTCGGCGAGCGTCGCGGCGATCGCGCGGCCGATGCCCTGGGTGGAGCCGGTGACGAGGGCGGTGCGCCCAGCGAGGTCGATGCGCATGCTCGAGCCAAGCACAGCGGCGGCGGGCCCGCCTCGCCACGGGCGGTGGTCGAGTCGGCGGCGAGTGGGTACACGGTCGGCATGTGGTTCGACACCTGGTCCGACATCGTCCGTGTGCTGCTCGTGGGCGCCGCCTCGTACGGGACGCTCGTGCTCGTCGTCCGCGTCTTCGGGCAACGGACGCTGGCCCAGCTCAACGCCTTCGACTTCGTGGTCACGGTGGCCCTGGGCTCGACCCTGGCGACGATCCCGCTGAACAGCACGGTGTCCTGGTCCGAGGGCGCGGTCGCGTTCGCGCTGCTGGCCGCGGCCCAGCTGCTGGTGGCGCTGGGCACCAGCCGGTCCCGGGCGGTGCGGGGGGTCGTGACCACCTCGCCGGTGGTGATCGTGCGCGACGGGCGCCTGCTCGAGGACGTGATGCACCGGCACCGGCTGTCGACCGACGACGTCCGGGCGCAGGTCCGCGCCGCCGGCAAGGGCGGCCTGGACCAGCTCGCGGTCGTCGTGCTCGAGACCGACGGGAAGCTGAGCGTGGTCGGCAGCTCCGACGTCGGAGACGGGTGGGCGCTGGGTGACCTGCCCGGTTCGTGACCGACGGTCGCGGGTAGGACCCCACGACGACGGGCCCGCGCCGGCCCTGGACGGAGGAGCCCTGCCCGGTTCGTGACCGACGGTCGCGGGTAGGACCCCACGACGACGGGCCCGCGCCGGCCCTGGACGGAGGAGAGCAGTGGAGCAGCACGACCAGGCCGGACAGCAGCACCGGCCGCACCCGTACGGACGGTTCGCCCTCATGATCGCCGTGTCGACCTGCGCGATGCTCGCGCTGACCTACACGAACGTGTACGTCGCCAGCGACGTCCACCTCAGCGAGGAACGCGTCTACATGGCACTGCTGATGGGCAGCGTGATGGCGCTCATCATGTTCGCGTTCATGGCCGGTTCGATGTACCGCGACGCCCGACGCAACGTCGTCGTGGTCGTGCTGGCGGTGGCCGTGGCGGCGGTGTCGCTGACGCTCTCGCGGACGCAGGCCCTCGTGGACGACCGCGCCTACATGAAGGGCATGATCCCGCACCACTCGATCGCCCAGCTGACCAGCGAGCGCGCCGACATCGACGACGTGCGGGTCCGCGAGCTCGCCGACGGGATCTCCGAGACGCAGCGGCGCGAGATCCGCGAGATGGAGTGGCTGATCGACGACATCGCCGAGAACGGGCCGGTGACGACGCAGGCCGAGGCGCTGGAACGTCCCGTGCCGCGGTTCTCGGGCACCGACTGAACGCTGCGGGACACCGACGAGGAGACCGACGAGAGGAGCTCGCCATGCGACGCACGGACCGGATCGCCGAGCCGTGGGGGACGAGGACGCCCTACGGCCCGGGGGAGGACTGGCCGAAGCGGGTCGACACGCACCTGGCTGACGGACTCGAGGCCGACGACGTCGACCGCTGGGTGCAGACGGCCTCGATCCTGCACTCCAACGGCGACGCCCTGGACATCGCCGTGAAGGACGGCCGGATCGTCGGCGTCCGCGGCCGCGCCGACGACCGGGTGAACCACGGCCGCCTGGGACCCAAGGACCTCTACGGCTGGCAGGCCAACGCGTCCCCTGACCGGCTGACGAAACCGCTGGTCCGACGGGACGGGAAGCTGGTCGAGACCGACTGGGACACCGCGATGGAGGCGGTCGCCGGACGCACCCGGGAGCTGCTCGCCGAGCGCGGGCCCTCGTCGATCGGCTTCTACACGACCGGGCAGCTGTTCCTGGAGGAGTACTACACGCTCGGCTCATCGCCCACGGCGGCATCGGCACCAACCACGTCGACGGCTACTGGGACACCGCGGCCGGGCACGAGCCGGGCGACGAGGGCCGCGCGGCCAACGAGCTGACGCTCACCGACTGGGACCCGGCGTCCAAGCAACCGATCTTCAAGACCGCGGCCGCCGCGGCCACGCGGGTCGAGACGTCGGACGGGACGCCGTCACCGGCTCCGACGACGACCGCCTCACGGCCGGTCGCCTCCGACGTGCCGCCCACCCGCGGGGACGCGTCGGCACTCGCCACGGAGCAGGAATCACCCACCGCGGGAGGATCGCGATGACCATCAAGGGGACGCTGCGCAGCCTGCACGGCAACAAGGTCGGTGCGGCCGTCGAGGAGCTGCACCGGGTCGAGAACGACCTGGCCGGCACGCTGCTGACCGTGTCGGACCGGCACAAGGTGGACCACGAGGTCTTCCACGTCGCCCGCGACATCGCCCGCTGGTCGCAGATCCACGTCCGGCGGCTCAGCGCGGCCGGGCGGGCGTACGGCCTGGACCTGGACGCCGAGCCGCAGGACGAGGACACGCTGCGGGCCCGGCTGCGGCAGAAGGGCTCCGAGCTCACGGGCCGCTTCCACGAGCCGAACCTGCTGCTCCTGGCCGACCTGCGGCACGTCCACCGGAGGGCCGCCGGCGCGTCGCTGGACTGGGAGGTCCTGGCCCAGACGGCGCAGGCGATGCGGGACACGGACCTGCTGGCCGTCGCCGAGGCGTGCCACCCGCAGACGCTGCGCCAGATGCGATGGGCCAACGCGAAGGTCAAGGAGACCGCCGCCCAGATCATGGTCACCGGCTGAGGAGGACGACGATGGACGAGCCGACCCGCCGGACGGACGGATGCCCCGCGCAGCACTCCGTGCCGGCCCGCGTGGTGCTGCGGCCGATCGCGACCCCGCTGCCGCTGGGCTTCCTGGCCCTGTCCGTGGCGACGACCGCCTTCGCCGCCGTCCAGCTGGGGTGGGTCCCGGCCGACCAGGGCCGCACGGTCGCGCTCGGCGTCCTCGCGCTGACCGTGCCGATGCAGCTCGTGGCCGCGGTCATGGGCTTCCCTCGCCCGGGACCCGGTCGCCGTGACAGGCATGGGGATCCTGTCCGGCACCTGGGGCGCGGTGTGCCTGGCGACGCTGACCTCGCCGCCCGGTGCCACGAGCGAGGGGCTGGGCGTGGTCCTCGTCGGGTCGGCCGTCTGCCTGCTCGTCCCGGCTGCGGCGGCCACGAGCAAGGTGGTGCCGGCGTCGGTCGTCCTGACGAGCGCCGTGCGCTTCGGGGTCACCGGCGTCGCCCATCTGGTCGGTGGCCGGGCGTGGATGGAGGCCGCCGGCTGGGTCGGGATCGTGCTCGCCGTGCTCGGCGTCTACGCCGCACTCGCGCTCGAGCTGGAGGGCGCTCGGGGCCGCACGGTGCTGCCGCTCGGTCGCCGGGCCGCGGGCCGTCGGGCCCTCGACGGGCACCTGGACGACCAGCTCGGCGACGTCGCCACGGAGCCCGGCGTCCGCCAGCACTCTGAGCGGAGGCGGAGGTTTCGTCGTCGGTGGGTCCGGGTACTGCCGCGACATGACCGAACCGATGCTCCGGACCCATCCCTTCAGCGGCGGCGACGTCGACGCGCTGCTGCTGGCCTGCCTCGAGGCGTGCGCGGAGTGCGCGCGCACCTGCACGTCGTGCGCGGACGCGTGCCTCGCCGAGGACATGGTCGCCGACCTGCGCCGCTGCGTCCGCACGAACCAGGACTGCGCCGACGTGTGCGACGCGACGGCCCGCGTGCTCACCCGCCGGACCGAGCCCACGCCGGACGTGCTGCGCGCGGTGCTCGAGACCTGCGCGACGGTGTGCCGCGCCTGTGCCGACGAGTGCGAGTCGCACGCCCAGATGCACGAGCACTGCCGACTGTGCGCAGAAGCCTGCCGCGCATGCACGCAGGCCTGCGCGACCTGCTCGCGTCCCTGGGCTAGCCGGGCTCGGGTCGCGAGGACGGGGAGCGCCCCGACGACCGCCCGACCGGCGAGGCGGCGCCGGGGGCGC
>NZ_JBNFNZ010000114.1:0-6372 GCF_057364525.1 Aeromicrobium sp. PFPM2_SD2 | reverse complement strand
CCGCGCGCGCCACGGCGGCGTTCGCGATCGGGTCCGAGGAGCCGGCGCCGGCGAGCACGAGCCCGTCGAGCTCGCGCACCCGGTTGGCCCGCAGCGCCTCGCGCAGGCGCTCGTCCAGGATCTGGAAGAACGCCTGCTCGATGCCCAGGACGTCCGTCACCTGGATGTGGATGCCGTCGTGACGCGCCTCGGCGGCGGCCGCGGCCTGCGGCACGTCCACCTTGGCGTGGTACGCCTGCGTGAGCAGGAGCGGGACCAGGACGATCTCGGAGTGGCCCTCGGCCACGAGGCGGTCCACGACCTGGTCGAGCGACGGCTCGGACAGGTCGAGGAAGGCCGGTGCCACGCGCAGGTCGGGTCGCATGCACGCGACCCTCTCCGTCAGGGCAGTGATGGTGGCGGCCGATCGGGGATCGCGGCTGCCGTGCGCCAGGACGACGAGTGCTGGTGCGGTCATGTGCGTGCCTCCCTTCCAGGGGCGTTCGTGGTGGACGGGCTGAGGATGCCCAGGTGCTTCACGGCGAAGGCGCGTCGACAGGCGCGACACTCCCACTCGCCGTGCTTCTGGCCGTGCGGCCAGAGGTTCTCGTCCGCGCAGTAGGGGCAGTGCAGGGGAGCGTTCCCGCTCATCGCAGGACCTCCTCGTCCGCACGCGCCACCCAGCGCGCGAAGGTCTCGTCGGAGTCGCGCTGCTCCAGGAAGGTGCGCGACAGCTTCTCGACGTAGTCGGGCAGCTCGGTCGCACTCACCTTGTGGGCGCGCAGCTTGCGGCCGAAGCCGGCCTCGAGGCCCAGGGCGCCACCGAGGTGCACCTGGAAGCCCTCGACCTGCTCGCCGTTCTCGTCCAGGACGAGCTGGCCCTTGAGCCCGATGTCGGCGGTCTGGATGCGGGCGCAGGAGTTGGGGCAGCCGTTGACGTTGATCGTGATCGGCACGTCGAGCTCGGGCACGCGCTGCTGCATCTCGTCGACCAGGGCCGTGGCCCGGTCCTTGGTGTCGACGATCGCGAGCTTGCAGAACTCGATGCCGGTGCACGCCATCGTGTTGCGGCGCCACTGCGACGGGCGGGCCTCCAGGCCGATGGCCGCGAGGTCGGCGACCAGCGCCTCGACGTCGGACTCCTCGACGTCCAGCAGCAGGAGCTTCTGGTGCGCCGTGGTGCGGATGCGCGTGAGGCCGTGACGCTCGGCGACGTCGGCCAGCTCGGTCAGCAGCGTGCCCGAGACGCGGCCGACGACGGGGGCGACGCCGACGTAGAAGCGTCCGTCCTTCTGCCGGTGGACGCCGACGTGGTCGCCGGGGACCTCGGGCAGCTCGGGCGCGGGCCCGTCGATCATCGGGCGCTTCAGGTACTCGTCCTCCATGACCTGGCGGAACTTCTCCGGGCCCCAGTCGGCGACGAGGAACTTGATGCGGGCGCGCGAGCGCAGGCGGCGGTAGCCGTAGTCGCGGAAGGCGCCGGCGACGGCGGCCCAGACCTCGGGCACCTCGGCGTCGGGGATCCACGCGCCGAGCCGCTGCGCGAGCATCGGGTTGGTCGACAGGCCGCCGCCGACCCACAGGTCCCAGCCCGGGCCGTGCTCGGGGTGGACGACGCCCACGAAGGCGATGTCGTTGATCTGCGGCACGGTGTCGTGGCTCGGGTGGCCGCTGATCGCGGTCTTGAGCTTGCGCGGCAGGTTCGAGTACGCCTGGTCGCCGATGTACTCGCGCTCGATGCGCTCGATCGCGGCGGTGCCGTCGATGATCTCGTCGGCGGCCACGCCGGCGACGGGGGAGCCGAGGATGACGCGCGGGCAGTCGCCGCACGCCTCTTGCGTGTGCAGGCCGACGGCCTCGAGGCGCTGCCAGATGGTCGGGACGTCCTCCACCCGGATCCAGTGGTACTGGACGTTCTGCCGGTCGGTCAGGTCGGCGGTGTCCCGGCCGTACTCGGTGGAGAGCTCACCGATGGTGCGCAGCTGGGCGACGTCGAGCTGGCCGCCGTCGATGCGCACGCGCAGCATGAAGTAGGAGTCCTCGAGCTCCTCGGGCTCCAGCGTCGCGGTCTTGCCGCCGTGGATGCCGGGCTTGCGCTGGGTGTACAGCCCCCACCAGCGGAAGCGCCCGCGCAGGTCGGACTTGTCGATCGAGTCGAAGCCCCGGTGGGCGTAGATGTTCTCGATGCGGGCGCGGACGTTGAGCGGGTTGTCGTCCTTCTTGGCCTGCTCGTTGGCGTTGAGCGGCTCGCGGTAGCCCAGGGCCCACTGGCCCTCGCCGCGCTTGGGGCGGGGGCGTCGCGGGGTGGTGGTCGGTGCCGGTGCCATGAGTCCTCGTCAGGGTCGGGGCACACGGCACGGGCAGGACGCGAGGTCGGGCTCGGCCGCGCGCCGGGAGCAGTGCTGGGGTCGCGCGGGACTCAGCGACACATCATGCTGCGGGAACGACCGAGGTCCACGTGGAGTCGCTCCACGAGGTGGGTCGTCGTCGCGTTCAGCATGGGTAGGAGTCTGGCCCGGCGCGTCCGCCGGGCACAAACTCGGTTCTCACCATGTGGGACGATTGACCATAGAGTGAGACGCCGGTGACAGAAGCGCTGATTTTCCCATGGTTTTGCGGCCGCCTCCTCCCCATGGGGCGGTGAGCTGGCAACCCACAGCGCACCTCTTTCCGTTGCCAGGTCACCGCTTCGCCGGGGTGAGGTTGCTAGGTCACCGCTCCGCGGGCGGTGGGCTCAGGCCTGGGGCAAGGCGCGCTGGGCGACGTGTGCGAGGTCCAGGCCGGACGGCAGGGTGCCCAGGACGCCGGACCAGTCGCCGCCCAGGCGCGAGGCGCAGAACGCGTCGGCCACGTGCGGGTCGCTGTCGCGCAGCAGCAGCGCCGCCTGCAGGCACACGGCCATGCGCGACGCGAATGCGGCGGGCACGGGCCTCGGCGTGCTCCAGCGAGGCGAGCTCGGTGAGCACGTCCTCGACCGCAGCGTCCAGGCGCCGGTCGCGCCGCGCACGGCGCCCACCTCGGTGATCCAGGCGTCGAGCGACTCCGGCTCGCGGGTCAGGGCGCGCAGGACGTCCAGGGCGTTGACGTTGCCGCTGCCCTCCCAGATGGAGTTGAGCGGCGACTCGCGGAACAGCAGCGGCATGCCCGACTCCTCGACGTAGCCGTTGCCGCCCAGGCACTCCAGCGCCTCGGCGACCATGAACGGCGTCCGCTTGCAGACCCAGAACTTGGCCAGCGCCGAGCCGATGCGGCGCAGCGCCTGCTCGTGCGCGTCGTGCGGCCGGTCCGAGGCGGCGGCCAGGCGCAGGCCGATGCGGGTCGCGGCCTCGCTCTCGACGCCAAGTCGGCCAGGACGTTCACCATCGCCGGCTGGTCCGCCAGCGTGCGTCCGAACGCTGCCCGGTGCGAGGTGTGCCAGGCCGCCTCGGCCAGCGCCTTGCGCATGATGCCGGCCGAGCCCAGCACGCAGTCGACGCGCGTGGCCGAGACCATGTCGATGATCGTGCGGATGCCGCGCCCCTCGTCGCCGAGCCGCACGGCCCACGCGCCGTCGAGCTCGAGCTCGCTGGACGCGTTCGAGCGGTTGCCCAGCTTGTCCTTGAGCCGGACGATCGAGATCGCGTTGCGGGTGCCGTCGGGCAGCACGCGCGGCACGACGAAGCAGCTGATGCCGTCCGGCGCCTGCGCGAGCACCAGGAAGACGTCGTTCATCGGCGCCGAGGTGAACCACTTGTGGCCGTGCAGCAGGTACTCGCCGTGCACGGACGTCGGCGTGGCGGTGCTGACGTTGGTGCGCAGGTCCGAGCCGCCCTGCTTCTCGGTCATGCCCATGCCGGCGAGCAGTCCGGCCTTCTCGGCGGCCGGGCGCAGTCCGAAGTCGTACGTCGTGGACGCCAGGCCCGGCGTCCACTGCTTGGCGATCGCGTCGTCGGCACGCAGGGCGGGGACGACGGCGTAGGTCATCGTGATCGGGCACATGTGGCCCTGCTCGACCTGGCCCCACGTGATGAACCCGGCCGCGCGCTGCAGGTGGGCGACCGGGCTGGTGGACGTCCACGGCGCCGCGGTGAGCCCGAAGCCGACGCCGTGCTCCATGAGCCAGTGCCAGGACGGGTGGAAGGCCACCTCGTCGACCCGGTTCCCGAATCGGTCGACCGTGCGCAGGACCGGCTCGTTCTCGTTCGCCAGGTGCCAGTGCTCGCGGGCCTCGAGCGAGCCGGCCAGGCGTCCGACCGGGTCGAGGTACCCGTGGACGTCCGCGGCGTGGTCGCCGGCGTAGGCGTCGACCGCGTCGACGAGGGCCCGGTCGCCGGCGGCGGCGTGGTGGACGAGCGGCGTGGCCTGGTTCTGAGGTGCGCGCTGGCGGGGATCCATGCCGTTACCGTAGGCGCCATGGTGGCCGACTCGGTAGGCGTGCGCCTGCGTCGGCTCGTGACGCAGACGGTCGCGGCCTGCCTGCGCTACCGGGTCACCGGGCTCGCCGCCGAGGCCGCGTTCTTCGCCATCCTGTCGCTGCCGCCGCTCGTCTTCGGCCTGGCCGGCACGATCGGCTACGTCGCCGAGCAGTACGAGGTGGCGCAGGTCGACGTGCTCAAGGACCGCGTCCTCGACATCGCGTCCCGGGCGCTGACCGACAGCACCGTCGACGCGGTCATCGCGCCCACCCTGGACGACGTGCTGTCGGGCGGACGGATCGACGTCGTCTCGATCGGCTTCGTGCTGGCGCTGTGGTCCGGTTCGCGGGCGCTCAACGTCTTCCTCGACACCATCTCGATCATGTACGGCCGGGGAGGGGAGCGGGGCATCATCGCGACCCGGGCGCTGTCGTTCGCCCTGTACGTCGTGGCCCTGCTGATCGGCATCGTGCTCGTGCCGCTGGCGCTCGCCGGGCCGGACGTGGTGCGCGACGTCGTGCCCGAGGACGTGGCGTTCCTGCGCGAGCTGTACTGGCCGACCGTGCTGGTGGTGTCGACCGGCTTCATGGCGACGCTCTACCACGTGGCCGTGCCCGGACGCTCGTCCTGGCTCACGGGCATGCCGGGGGCCGCGTTCACGCTCGTCATGTGGGTGCTCGGCAGCATGTTCGTGCGGTGGATCCTGGGCTACACGAGCGGTGGCTGGTCGATCTACGGGCCGCTGGCGGCGCCGATCGCGGTGCTGCTGTGGCTGTACGTGCTGGCGTTCTCGATCCTCATCGGCGCGGCGCTCAACGCGGCGGTCAACCGCGAGCGGAGCGCCGCGCCGGTGAGGGAGACGACGGGCTGGGTCAGCGCAGCACGACGCGCAGTCGGATCTGCTCTCGCTCGCCGACGCGCTCGCTCGTGAGCACAGCGTGGTCGACCGCGCCGAGCTCGGGGACGGCCTCGTCGAGGTCCAGCTGACGGACGTCGACGATGCCCAGCATCGTCAGGGCGTCCAGGTCCAGGTCGTCGCCCAGGCGGGCGAACAGGCCGGACTCGGTGAACGGCTCGGACGTGTCGACCTTCGCCCTGGGTGTGGCGACGCGGACGAATCCGTCGCCGGCGCCGCTGAGCCGGGGCTGCGTGCCGGCGCGGGAGTCGGCCGTCCAGAAGTCCGCGTCGCTCCGGCGTGACAGCTCGGCCTGCTCGCGTGCCGCCCGAAGCTCGGCCAGGCCGCGTGCGCGCTCGGCCTCGAACGACGCCACCTCCTCAGGCGTCGGCTCGTAGCTCCCGTAGTACTGGTCCATGTCGCGCACCTGCGCGTAGGCCCGCTCGAGCTCCTCCAGCTCGGCGTCCGAGACCGGACGCGGTCCCACGAAGGCCTCCAGCAGCTGGATGATCGACTCGATGCCGTCCTCCACCTCCTGGGAGTCGGCGTGGACGACACCGCTCGGCTCGCCGGTGGCGGACATCACGGCTCCGAACGGCTTCGCCGCCAGCTCCTGGAAGGGGACCAGCCCCATCTGCTCGCCGAGGGCCACCTGGTCGGCCGTCGGCACGCCGCCCGGCGTCGCCAGCACGGCTGCGGCGTCGGCCGGCAGCTTGTCCAGGATGTCGCGCACGGTCACGCCCGAGTCGGACGACTCGGTCGGCTCGGTCGTCGCGACCAGCTCCAGTGCGTCGTCGCCGGCGCGCAGCGTCGCACTCGTGGTGCCCTCCAGGCCCGCGAGGTCCTGGTCGCTCATCCCGGCCAGCTCCCCGACGGCGGCCAGGGAGGTGAAGTCGGCCCAGGCGGTCACCGGTCCCTCGTCGCCGAGGCCCTCGACGTCCCGCACGAAGTCCTCGTCCTCGGACAGCGGCTCGAGGCCGTCGTCGCCGGGCAGCACCGGCATCGCGCCGTCGCTGGCGACCAGCCATCCGCCGTCGGCCTCGACGAACCGAGCGTCCACGGTCTGGCCGTCGCCGCAGTCGTCCACGGCGGCGAGCGCTTCGC
>NZ_JBNFNZ010000113.1:0-6441 GCF_057364525.1 Aeromicrobium sp. PFPM2_SD2 | reverse complement strand
GACCACCACCGGGCGCTCGACCCCCTCCAGGTCGACCTTGATGTCGGCGGCGCGCAGCACCGGGGCTGTCGGCCACGTCCCGCGCGACCTGCGCCAGGTCCACCGAGTCCAGCTCGAGCTGCGCGGCGCCGGCGTCGAACCGGCTGAGGTCGAGCAGGTCCGAGAGCAGCTCCTCGAAGCGCTCGATCTCGGCGGTCAGCAGCTCCGCGGCCCGGGCGGTGGCCGGGTCGAAGCGGTCGCGCGCCTGGTGCAGCACCTCGCCGGCCATGCGGACGGTCGTCAGCGGCGTGCGCAGCTCGTGCGAGACGTCCGAGACGAAGCGCTGCTGGAGCCGCGAGAGGTTCTCCAGCCGCCGGATCTGGCTCTGCAGGCTGGCGGCCATCTGGTTGAACGACGTGCTGAGCCGGGCGATGTCGTCCTCGCCGCGCACGTGCATGCGCTGCTCGAGGTTGCCCGCGGCGTAGCGCTCGGCGATGCGGCGGGCCAGCCGGACCGGGTTCACGACCTGGCGCGAGATGATCCAGGCGACGCCGGCGACGAGCAGCACCATCGCCACGCCGCCGAGCAGCAGCGCCCGGCGCACCAGCGAGAGCGTCTGCTCCTGCTCGGCCATCGAGAAGACGTAGTAGAGGGCGTAGGCGTCGCCCGTGCTGGGGACGTTGAGCCGTCCGCCCACGACGACCGCCGGGGCGTCCTCGCCGACGGTGGGGGCGCTGGCAGTCGTGTACGACCAGAAGACGCCGCCGTCGTCGCGCACGGACGCGCGCAGGCGCCGCGGCACCGTCGCCTCGTCGAACGGCACCGAGGAGCGCACGGCCGACGTGGTGCCCGAGGCGAGCGGCCCCTCGAGCACGAGGTCGTAGGGGCGTGTCTCGGGGCTGGTGACCGACAGGTCGTCGACCATCTCGGCCAGGGTCTGGGACTGCGACGCCCCGTCGGCGGTCTCGACGGCGGCGTCGAGCTGCACCTGCGCGGCCTCGAAGCCGGCGCGGGCCTCGGAGACGGCGACGTCGCGGCGGCCCTCGGCGAGCCCGTCGGCGACGTTGCGCACCAGGGCCCACCCGGTCAGGCCGATGACGATCGCGCTGAGCACGAGGGTGCTGGCCACGACGCGGAACTGCAGCGACCGGCGCCACAGGCCGGCCGGCGTCCTCACCGGACCGGCCACGGGGTCACGCCGACCCGGCGTCGGGCAGGACGGCCTGGTAGCCGATCCCGCGGACGGTGCGGATGACCCGGGGGTCGTCCGCGTCGTCCTCGATCTTGCTGCGCAGCCGCGTCATGTGGACGTTGACCAGCTTGGTGTCGCCCGGGTGGTGGTAGCCCCACACCCGCTCGAGCAGCACCTCGCGGCTGAACACCTGCTCGGGCGTGCCCAGCAGGCAGGCGAGCAGGTCGAACTCCAGCGGTGTGAGGTCCAGCGCCTGGCCGGCGCGGGTCACCGTGTGGGCGGCCGGGTCGAGCACGATGTCGCCGAACACGAGCGGCTCGGCGAGCCGGTCGGTGCGGCGCAGCGGGCCCGGATGCGCGCCACGAGCTCGGAGCTCTTGAACGGCTTGGTGATGTAGTCGTCCGCCCCCGCCTCCAGGCCCTGCACGACGTCGGTCGTCTCGGCCTTGGCCGTGAGCATGACGATCGGGACGCCGGAGCGCTCCCGGATGCGCCGGCAGACGCTCATGCCGTCCAGCCCCGGCAGCATGAGGTCGAGCAGGACGATGTCGGGCTTGAACTCGGCGAACCGGTCCAGGACCTGGTCACCGGAGGAGCACACCTCGGTGACCAGGCCCTCGCCCTCGAGCACGATCGTGAGCATCTCGGCCAGCGCGGCGTCGTCGTCGACGACGAGCACCCGGTCGGGATTCGTCCTGCGGCGGTAGCTCATGGCGTGCGGGGGTCGTGCCGGTGGCTCAGTAGCGGTAGTGGTCGGACTTGTACGGCCCGGCGACGTCGACGCCGAGGTACTCGGCCTGCTCCTTGGTCAGCTCGGTGAGCTGGACGCCGAGGGCGTCGAGGTGCAGGCGGGCGACCTCCTCGTCCAGGTGCTTGGGCAGCACGTGGACGCCGAGCTCGTACTGGTCGGCCTTGGTGAACAGCTCGATCTGGGCCAGGACCTGGTTGGTGAACGAGTTGGACATGACGAACGACGGGTGGCCGGTCGCGTTGCCCAGGTTCAGCAGACGGCCCTCGGACAGCACGATGATCTTGCGGCCGTCGGGGAACTGCCAGACGTCGACCTGCGGCTTGATCGTCGTGCGCGTGATGCCGGGGACCTTCGACAGCGCGGCCATGTCGATCTCGTTGTCGAAGTGGCCGATGTTGCCGACGATGGCCTGGTTCTTCATCTGCTCGAAGTGCTCGAGGCGGACGATGTCCTTGTTGCCGGTGGCTGTGATGATGATGTCGGCCTGGCCGACGACGCTCTCGAGGTCGCGACCTGGTAGCCGTCCATGGCCGCCTGCAGCGCGCAGATCGGGTCGATCTCGGTGACGATGACGCGGGCGCCCTGGCCGCGCAGCGACTCCGCGCAGCCCTTGCCGACGTCGCCGTAGCCGCACACGACCGCGACCTTGCCGCCGATGAGGACGTCGGTGGCGCGGTTGATGCCGTCGACCAGCGAGTGGCGGCAGCCGTACTTGTTGTCGAACTTGCTCTTGGTGACCGAGTCGTTGACGTTGATCGCCGGGAACAGCAGCGAGCCGTCCTGGAAGCGCTCGTACAGGCGCAGGACGCCGGTGGTGGTCTCCTCGGTGACGCCCTGGACGCTCTCGCCGATCTTCGTCCAGCGCTGCGGGTCCTGCTCCTGGGCCCGGGCCAGGACGCGCAGGACCTCCTTGAGCTCGGGGTTGTCGGTGGTGTCGGGCGAGGGCACGACGCCGGTCTTCTCGTACTCGACGCCCAGGTGCAGCAGCAGGGTCGCGTCGCCACCGTCGTCCAGGATCATGTTGGGGGTCTGGCCGTTCGGCCAGACGAGGATCTGCTCGGCCAGGTCCCAGTACTCGGCCAGGGTCTCGCCCTTCCAGGCGAAGACCGGGACGCCCTGCGGGTCCTCGGGGGTGCCGTCACGGCCGACGACGATCGCGGCGGCGGCGTGGTCCTGCGTGGAGAAGATGTTGCAGCTCGCCCAGCGCACCTCGGCACCCAGGTCGACCAGCGTCTCGATGAGCACGGCGGTCTGGATGGTCATGTGCAGGGAGCCGGCGATGCGGGCACCCTTCAGCGGCTTGCTGGCGCCGTAGCGCTCGCGCATGGCCATGAGGCCCGGCATCTCGTGCTCGGCGAGCGTGATCTCGGCGCGCCCGTACTCGGCGAGGGACAGGTCGGCGACGTTGAAATCCATGAGCGACAGCGTATCTCCCCGCGCGAAGGCCGCCCGCTCCGACGGTCGCCGGGGGCTCGTGGCGCGACCGGGCGGTCCGGGACTGCCATGCTGGGAGGCGACCGCACGACCGAAGGAACGCCATGCCCCAGCACCCGTCCCGTCCCCCGGCCGCCCGGAGCCCCCGGTGAGCGCCGGCCTGTTCGGCCTGCTCGACGACGTCGCCGCCTCGCGCGGCTCGCCGCCGCGTCCGTCGACGACGTGGGGGCCGCCGCGGCGAAGGCGACCGCCAAGGCCACCGGCGTCGTCATCGACGACACGGCCGTGACGCCGCAGTACGTCCGCGGCCTGGCCGCCGAGCGCGAGGTGCCGATCGTCAAGCGCATCGCGAAGGGCTCGCTGCGCAACAAGCTGCTGGTGATCCTGCCGCTGGCCCTGCTCATGAGCCAGTTCGCCGAGTGGCTGCTGACCCCGATCCTCATGCTGGGCGGCACGTACCTGTGCTACGAGGCGGCGCACAAGATCCACGGCGCCCTGTTCGGCCACGGCCACGCCGACGCCGCGGAGGTGCAGCGCTCCGAGGACGAGATCGTCTCCTCGGCCGTCCGCACCGACCTCATCCTCAGCGCCGAGATCATGGTGCTCTCGCTCAACGAGGTGGCGAGCGAGGGCTTCTGGTCGCGGCTGGCGATCCTGCTCGTGGTGGCGTTCGTCATCACCGCCGTCGTCTACGGCGTGGTCGCGCTCATCGTGAAGATGGACGACGCCGGCCTGGCCCTGGCCCAGCGCGGGCAGGGCGCCGTCGCCGGCTTCGGCCGCGGCCTCGTGCGGGCCATGCCCAAGGTGCTCACCGTGCTGTCGGTGGTCGGCACCGCCGCGATGCTGTGGGTCGGCGGCCACATCCTGCTCGTCGGCGTGGACGACCTGGGCTGGCACGGCCCGTACGAGCTCGTGCACCACGTCGAGGAGGCCGCCCACGACGCCGTCTCCGGCGTCGGCGCCGTGCTCGGCTGGCTGGCCAACACCGCCGCGTCGGCCGTGGTCGGCCTGGTGGTCGGCGTCGTCGTGCTGGGCGTGGTCATGCTCGTCCAGCGGCTGCGCAGCGCTCCGGCCGCGCACTGACGCGGCGGGTCAGGCGACCGGACGGGCCTCGTCGATCAGCATGACCGGGATGTCGTCGCGCACCGGGTAGGCCAGCGAGCAGGCGTTGCACACCAGCTCGCTGCGGTCGTCGTCCACGAACAGCGTCGAGCGGCACTGCGGGCACACGAGGATGTCGAGCAGGCCCGGGTCGATGTTCATGCGGTGTCTCCCGATCGGATGAGACCGAGCACCTCGTCGCGCACCCGCGCCATGGTCGCCTCGTCGGCGCCCTCGACGTTGAGGCGCAGCAGCGGCTCGGTGTTGGACTTGCGGACGTTGAACCACCAGTCGGCGGCGGTCACGGTGAGGCCGTCGAGCGTGTCCTGGTCGTGCTCGGCGTACGTCGTGCGCAGCCGCTCCAGGACGGCGTCGGCGTCGTCGACGGTGCTGTTGATCTCGCCCGAGGACGGGTAGCGGTCGTACTGGGCCATGAGCTCGGAGACCGTGCCCTCGGTCTCGGCCAGCGCGGCCAGCACGTGCAGCGCGGCGATCATGCCGGAGTCGGCCAGGTAGAAGTCGCGGAAGTAGAAGTGGCCGGAGTGCTCGCCGCCGAAGACGGCGCCGGTGCGGGCCATCTCGGCCTTGATGAGCGAGTGGCCGACCGGCGTGCGCACCGGCGTGCCGCCGTGCTCGGCGATGATCTCGGGCACCGCCCGCGAGCAGATGACGTTGTGCAGGATCGTGGCCCCGGGGTGCTCGCGCAGGGCGCGGGCGCCGATGAGGGCGGTGATGGCCGACGGCGACACGACCTCGCCGCGCTCGTCGACCACGAAGCAGCGGTCGGCGTCGCCGTCGAAGGCCAGGCCCACGTCGGCGCCCGTGGAGCGCACCCGGTCCTGCAGGTCGACCAGGGTGCTGTGGTCGAGCGGGTTCGCCTCGTGGTTCGGGAACGTGCCGTCGAGCTCGAAGTACAGCGCGGTGAGGTCGACGTCCAGGTCGGCGAAGACCGACGGGACGGTGTGCCCGGCCATGCCGTTGCCGGCGTCGGCGACGACCGAGAGCCGGCGTCCGGTGACGGGCACCAGCCGGTGCAGGTACGCGGCGTAGCGGCTCAGCGCGTCGAGGTTCTCGACGCCGCCGGTGGCGGGCGGGACCTGCTCGCGGTCGAGCAGCTCGGCGGCCCGGTCGGCGATCGCGCGCAGGCCCGTCTCGAGGCCGATCGGGCGGGCGCCGGCACGGCACAGCTTGAGCCCGTTGTAGACGGCCGGGTTGTGGCTCGCGGTGACCATGCAGCCGGGCAGGTCGAGGTCGCCGGAGGCGAAGTACAGCATGTCGGTGGACGCCAGGCCGATCTCGACGACGTCGGCGCCGGTGGAGCGGACGCCCTCGCCGAACGCGCGGGCCAGCACGGGGGACGTGTCGCGCATGTCGTGACCGACCACCACCCGGCCACCGCCGGCGACGCCGACCTCGTGGGCGAAGGCCTCGCCCAGGGTGCGGGCGAGGGTGGCGTCCAGCTGCTCGGGCGAGCGGCCGCGGACGTCGTAGGCCTTCACGATCGGCTCGAGCGGGGTCCATGCTGCTACTCCTCGTCGTCGGGGCGGGCACGAGCCGCAGCCCCGGCGCGGGGTCGGCGTCGGGCACCGGGCGACCGGCCTCGCGCACCGCGTCGGCCAGGGCGAGCAGGTCGTCGTGCGAGGGCTCCAGCGTGGCAGGGTCCGGCGCGAGCCGCAGCACGTCCCACCGCGCGGGGCGGACAGTCGCTGGGAGTGGGCCGCGCACAGGTCGTAGGTGTGCGGCTCGGCGTACGTGGCCAGCGGACCGAGGACGGCGGTCTGGTCGGCGTAGACGTACGTCAGGGTGGCGACGGCCGGCTCCGAGCACGCCGTCCTGGTGCACCTCCGCTTCGTCGCCACCCGGGAAGGTTAACCGGCGGGGACGACAGCCTGCGCACGCGGCGCGCCGTATGCTCGCCGGCGTGGACCTGTACAGGGGCGTCGTGGCCGGACCGCGGGGCGGGTCGATGCGCGACCGCCGCGGCC
>NZ_JBNFNZ010000112.1:0-6452 GCF_057364525.1 Aeromicrobium sp. PFPM2_SD2 | reverse complement strand
TCGTCCGCGGCACCGCCGCCGACCTCTATCTCGCGCTGTGGGGCCGCGTCGACGCCGGACGCCTGGACGTCGAGGGCGACGCGGCGGCCGCGCTGCTGGCCGTCCGCTCGGCCTGTGACCGGCACGGCGTCCCGGCGTGTCACGCTTGACGGGGCGATTTTGACCGGCCAGACCCCACCCGGTAGTCTTTGAGACCGTGCCCGAAATCTTCGGGCCGACGTGCGTGCCCACTTCGAGGGCCCGCGCCCTCCAGGCAACATCCATTCTGCAGAAGGAAGTTCGTAGTGCCCACGATCAACCAGTTGGTTCGCAAGGGCCGCCAGAGCAAGGTGGTCAAGACCAACACGCCGGCCCTCAAGGGTTCGCCTCAGCGTCGCGGTGTCTGCACTCGCGTGTACACCACGACCCCCAAGAAGCCGAACTCCGCGCTGCGCAAGGTTGCACGTGTCCGCCTCTCGAGCGGCACCGAGGTCACCGCGTACATCCCCGGTGAGGGTCACAACCTGCAGGAGCACTCGATCGTCCTCGTCCGCGGCGGCCGCGTGAAGGACCTCCCGGGTGTCCGTTACAAGATCATCCGCGGCTCCCTCGACACCCAGGGTGTCAAGGGCCGCAAGCAGGCTCGCAGCCGTTACGGCGCGAAGAAGGAGAAGAGCTGATGCCGCGCAAGGGTCCCGCCCCGAAGCGTCCCATCGAGACCGATCCGGTCTACGGGAGCCAGCTGGTCACCCAGCTGATCAACAAGATCCTGCTCGACGGCAAGAAGCAGGTCGCGCAGCGCATCGTCTACACCGCCCTGGAGGGCACCCGCGAGAAGACCGGCACCGACCCGGTCATCACGCTGAAGCGCGCACTCGACAACGTGAAGCCGACCCTCGAGGTCAAGAGCCGCCGCGTCGGCGGTGCCACGTACCAGGTCCCGATCGAGGTCCGCGCCTCGCGCCAGACCACGCTCGCCCTGCGCTGGCTGGTCAAGTACTCGACCGAGCGTCGCGAGAAGACGATGGCCGAGCGCCTCATGAACGAGCTCCTCGACGCCAGCAACGGCCTCGGCGGCTCGGTCAAGAAGCGTGAGGACACGCACAAGATGGCCGAGGCCAACCGCGCCTTCGCCCACTACCGCTGGTAAGTCGAGTCATCGGGGAGTCCCGCTCGCGAGACGCCCGCTGGACTTCCCAGACCTGACATCAGACTTTCGAAGGAACTGACGCCACGTGGCAACCGACATCACCACCGACCTGAAGCGGGTCCGCAACATCGGCATCATGGCGCACATCGATGCCGGCAAGACCACCACGACCGAGCGCATCCTCTTCTACACCGGCATCACGTACAAGATCGGTGAGGTCCACGAGGGCGGCGCCACGATGGACTGGATGGAGCAGGAGCAGGAGCGCGGCATCACCATCACGTCCGCCGCGACGACCTGCTGGTGGAAGAACCACCAGATCAACATCATCGACACCCCCGGTCACGTCGACTTCACCGTCGAGGTCGAGCGCTCGCTGCGCGTCCTCGACGGCGCGGTCGCGGTGTTCGACGGCGTCGCCGGTGTCGAGCCGCAGTCCGAGACCGTCTGGCGTCAGGCCGACAAGTACGGCGTCCCGCGCATGTGCTTCGTCAACAAGCTCGACCGCACCGGCGCGTCCTTCGACTTCTGCGTCAAGACGATCCGTGAGCGCCTCGGCGCCACGCCGCTCGTCCTGCAGCTGCCGATCGGCGCCGAGTCGGACTTCATCGGCGTCGTCGACCTGGTCGGCATGCGCGCCCTCGTCTGGCGCGGCGAGACCGCGATCGGCGAGGACTACGCCGTCGAGGAGATCCCGGCCGACCTGGCCGACGCCGCGGCCGAGGGTCGCGAGGCGCTCCTGGAGACGCTGTCCGACGTCGACGACGAGATCGCCGAGAAGTACCTCGAGGGCGAGGACATCTCGGTCGACGAGCTCAAGGCCGCGATCCGTCGCGCCACGCTCGGCACCAAGCTCAACCCGGTCCTGTGCGGCACCGCGTTCAAGAACAAGGGCGTCCAGCCCCTGCTCGACGCGGTCGTCGACTTCCTGCCCTCGCCGATCGACGTCGGCGCGGTCAAGGGTCACAGCGCCAAGGACGAGTCGGTCGAGGACACTCGCGAGCCCTCCGACGAGGCGCCCTTCTCGGGCCTGGCGTTCAAGATCGCCACCGACCCGCACCTGGGCAAGCTGACCTTCGTCCGCGTCTACTCGGGTCGCCTCGAGGCCGGCACGCAGGTGCTCAACGTGACCAAGGGGCGCAAGGAGCGCATCGGCAAGGTCTACCAGATGCACGCCAACAAGCGTGAGGAGATCGCGTCGGTCGGCGCCGGCCAGATCGTGGCCGTCATGGGCCTCAAGGACACGACCACCGGCGAGACGCTGGCCGACGCGGCCAACCCGATCGTCCTGGAGTCGATGACCTTCCCCGACCCGGTCATCCAGGTCGCCATCGAGCCCAAGACCAAGAGCGACCAGGAGAAGCTGGGCGTCGCGATCCAGAAGCTCGCCGAGGAGGACCCGACGTTCCAGGTCCACACGGACGAGGAGACGGGTCAGACGATCATCGCCGGCATGGGCGAGCTCCACCTCGACATCCTGGTCGACCGCATGAAGCGCGAGTTCCGCGTCGAGGCGAACGTCGGCAAGCCCCAGGTCGCGTACCGCGAGACCATCAAGGGCACCGTCACCGGTCACAGCTACACGCACAAGAAGCAGACCGGTGGTTCGGGCCAGTTCGCCAAGGTCGTCATCGGCGTGGCCCCCAACGGCCCCGACTTCGGTGGCGAGGGCGGCTACGAGTTCGTCAACGAGGTCACCGGCGGCCGCGTCCCGAAGGAGTACATCCCCTCGGTCGACGCCGGTGCGCAGAGCGCCATGGAGTTCGGCGTCCTCGCCGGCTACCCGATGGTGGACGTCAAGTTCACCCTCGAGGACGGCGCCTACCACGACGTCGACTCCAGCGAGCTCGCGTTCAAGCTGGCCGGCAACATGGCGTTCAAGGAGGCGGCGCGCAAGGCCAACCCGGTCCTGCTCGAGCCCATGTTCGCCGTCGAGGTCACGACGCCCGAGGACTACATGGGCGACGTGATCGGCGACCTCAACTCCCGCCGTGGCCAGGTCCAGGCCATGGAGGAGGGCTACGGCGGCGCCAAGCTGGTCAAGGCGCTCGTGCCCCTGTCCGAGATGTTCGGCTACGTGGGCGACCTGAGGTCCAAGACCTCCGGCCGTGCCTCGTACTCGATGCAGTTCGACTCCTACGCCGAGGTCCCGAAGGCCGTGGCCGAAGAGATCATCAAGAAGGCCCGCGGCGAGTAACCACGGTCCGTCCGTTAAGGTGGCCCGAGGTGTCCGTACGCGGTACCCGACGGCGTTTAACAGCAACAACAATCCCAGGAGGAGCCCACAGTGGCTAAGGCGAAGTTCGAGCGGACCAAGCCGCACATGAACATCGGCACCATCGGTCACATCGACCACGGCAAGACGACGCTGACCGCGGCGATCACCAAGGTGCTGCACGACAAGTACCCGGACCTCAACGAGGCCTCGGCGTTCGACCAGATCGACAAGGCTCCCGAGGAGCGTCAGCGCGGCATCACGATCTCGATCTCGCACGTCGAGTACCAGACCGAGAACCGCCACTACGCGCACGTCGACTGCCCCGGTCACGCCGACTACGTCAAGAACATGATCACCGGCGCGGCTCAGATGGACGGCGCGATCCTCGTGGTCGCCGCCACCGACGGCCCGATGCCGCAGACCCGTGAGCACGTCCTCCTGGCCCGCCAGGTCGGCGTCCCCGCGATGGTCGTCGCGCTCAACAAGTGCGACATGGTCGACGACGAGGAGATCCTGGAGCTCGTCGAGCTCGAGGTCCGCGAGCTGCTCAACGAGCAGGAGTTCGACGGCGACAACGTCCCGGTCGTCCCCGTGGCCGCCTTCCCGGCGCTGCAGGGCGACGAGAAGTGGGCCGAGTCGATCCTCAACCTCATGAACGCGGTGGACGAGTACATCCCGCTGCCGCCCCGTGAGACGGACAAGCCGTTCCTCATGCCCGTCGAGGACGTCTTCACGATCACCGGTCGTGGCACCGTCATCACCGGCCGCATCGAGCGCGGCATCATCAAGGTGAACGAGACCGTCGAGATCGTCGGCATCCGCGAGGAGAAGCAGACGACGACCGTCACCGGCATCGAGATGTTCCGCAAGCTGCTCGACGAGGGCCAGGCCGGCGAGAACGTGGGCCTCCTGCTTCGTGGCACGAAGCGCGAGGACGTCGAGCGCGGCATGGTCATCATCGCGCCCGGCACCACGACGCCCCACACCGAGTTCGAGGGCCAGGTCTACATCCTGTCCAAGGACGAGGGTGGCCGTCACACGCCGTTCTTCAACAACTACCGTCCGCAGTTCTACTTCCGCACGACGGACGTCACCGGCGTCGTCACGCTGCCCGAGGGCACCGAGATGGTCATGCCCGGCGACAACACCGAGATGAGCGTCAAGCTCATCCAGCCCATCGCCATGGAGGAGGGCCTGCGCTTCGCCATCCGCGAGGGCGGCCGCACCGTCGGCGCCGGCCGTGTCACCAAGATCCTCAAGTGATCTGCTGACGTAGCTCGTACGGAGCCCCCTGGACCTCACGGTCCGGGGGGCTTCGTCGTGCTCACGGTCGCCGCCGCTCCGGTGTGAGCGGATCGTCACCGGAGCGCACCGGCGGACGTCGTCGGGCGAAACATCGCGTTCCTAGCCTCGTGCCGAGCGCCGGCACCGGGCCGGCCCGCACAGGGGAGCGGCGATGACGACCGACGTACGCCAGATCGCGCCGGACCGGACGACGCAGACGCGACGGCACGGACGCTGGATCGAGCACTGGGAGCCCGAGGACCCCGCCTTCTGGGCGCACACCGGCCAGCGGGTCGCCCGGCGCAACCTGGCCTGGTCGATCTTCGCCGAGCACCTCGGCTTCTCGGTGTGGCTGCTGTGGAGCGTGAGCGCGGCCATGATGGCCGGCGCCGGGTTCGACCTGAGCGCGCAGCAGCTGTTCTGGCTGCTGGCCGTGCCGAACCTGGTCGGGTCGCTGCTGCGGGTGCCCTACACGTTCGCCGTCCCGCGGTTCGGCGGACGCAACTGGACGATCGCGAGCGCGGTGCTGCTGCTCGTCCCGACGCTGCTGTTCGTCGTGGTCGTCCAGCGCCCGGGCACCCCCTACTGGGTGCTGGTGCTCGTCGCGGCGACGGCGGGGCTGGGCGGGGGCAACTTCGCCTCCTCCATGGCCAACATCAACTTCTTCTACCCGGCCGAGCGCAAGGGCGCCGCGCTGGGGCTCAACGCGCCGCGGCGAACCTGGGCGTGGCGATCATCCAGCTGTTCCTGCCCGTCGTGGTCGGCGGCGCAGGCCTGTTCGGGCTGGTCGAGGCGGCCGAGTCCGGCATCCACCTCGAGCGGGCCGGCCTGCTGTACGCGGGCCTGGCCGTCGTCGCCGCGGTCGGTGCCTGGGCCGGCATGGACAACCTGCGCAGCGCCCGGTCCACCGTGCGCGAGCAACTGTCGGTCGTCCGCTACCGGCACACCTGGGTGATGTCGTTCCTGTACGTCGGCACGTTCGGCTCGTTCATCGGCTACTCCGCGGCGATGCCGCTGCTCATCAAGCTCAACTTCTGGAACCAGCCCGTCCCCGGCGTCGACGGCATCGGCGTCAACTTCGCCTACTTCGCGTTCCTGGGCGCCTTGGTCGGGTCGGTGGCCCGGCCGCTCGGGGGCTGGCTGGCCGACCGGCTGGGCGGGGCCCGGGTGACCGTCGGCTGCTTCGCGCTCATCGGTCGCCGGGACCCTCGGCGTCCTGGCCACGCTGCGCGCGCTCGAGCCGGTCCCGGCCCAGCCGACCGCCGGGGTGGACCCGGCCGCGTTCACGTACGCGCCGGACGTGGTGGCGGCGGTCGACCACAACACGGGGCTGTTCGGCTGGTTCCTGCTCGCCTTCCTCGTCGTGTTCGCTGCGGCCGGCGCCGGCAACGGGTCGACCTATCGGATGATCCCGGCGATCTGGCGCTCGTACGCCGACGCCGGCACGGAGGCCGGCACGCCGGCGCGCGCCGCCGCCCGGTCTCGCGCGGTCAAGGAGGCCTCGGCCGTCATCGGGCTCGCCGGGGCGGTGGGTGCGATCGGCGGCTTCCTCATCCCGATCACGTTCGGCTCGCCGTGGGTGAGCGACCCGATCGAGGCGGTGCAGACCGCGTTCGTGGTCTTCACCGGGTTCTACGTCGTGTGCGCGGTCGTCGCGTGGGCCGTCTACCTGCGGCGCGGCGCCGCCATGGCGAGGGCGGGCGAGTGGCCGATCTCCAGCAGCCGGTGGTGCAGGTGCATCTTGTCCGGGCTGAACGGCGAACGCCCGGCCCGGGTGCGGCGCACGACGGCCAGCAGCATGTCGACGAACGGCACCAGCAG
>NZ_JBNFNZ010000111.1:0-6457 GCF_057364525.1 Aeromicrobium sp. PFPM2_SD2 | reverse complement strand
GGCCCGCCGCGTCCGGCAGCACCGTGGTGGTGGGCATCGGGCTCGGCCCGCTGTGGGCGCTGGCCCCGTGCCGGGTGGTCGACGCGGACGCGCTGGGGTTCACCTACGCCGCGCTGCCCGGTCACCCCGAGATCGGGCTGGAGCGCTTCGAGTACGTGGCTGACGAGCACGGACCGCGGTTCCACCTGCGGGCCGTCAGCCGTCCGGCGTGGCGCAGCACCCGTCTCGTCCCGGCCGCCGCGCTGCGCGTGCAGGCGGCCTGACCACCCGCTACCTCCGGGCCGGCGTCGACCTCGCCCGCGCGACCTGCTGAGACGACAGGACCCGGCGCCGGGGCGCCGGGTCCTGTCGTGCGTGCGTAGGGTCACTCGGGGCGAGCGGTGGTCTCCTCGCCCTCGGCCTCGTCGGCGTTGCCGGTGCGGTCCTGCGACTGCGCCCGACCCTCGGTCGACTCGACCACGGTGTCGTAGACGCCCTGCTGGCCGCGCGACACGATCGGGGTGTTGAGGACGACGGTCGAGCCGTCGCTGAAGCGGAAGGTGAGCTCGACGTAGCGGCCGGCCTGGATCGGCGAGGCGGCGAACAGCGTCTCGGCCGAGATGCCGAGCCGGACGAGGTTGCCCTGCGGCACCTCCACGCGGGCCCGGCTGGTGATCTCGACCGCCTCGCCGTCGACCGCGCCGGCGGTGATGCCGGTCAGGGTGACGTCGTCGTCGCTCTTGTTGACGATCGAGGCGGCGACCGTGCCGGTGGTGGCGGGCGCGGTCTCGGGCCCTCGGCCTCGTCCGCCTGGCCCTCGGCCTCGGAGACCTCGACCTGCTCGCCCTCCTGCAGCTCGCCCTCGTCGGCGACGACCGTGGCGTGCAGGATCTCGACGTCGCCCTCGCGGTGGTCGGCGCCCACGGCCGCCTGGTACTGCTGGTTGACGGCGGTGTCGAACCCGGTGCCGCAGGCGGAGAGGCCGAGGGCGGCGAACAAGGTCAGGGACACGGCCGCGGTGCGGCGGGTACGGGCGGAGCTCACGTGGGTTCCTGCTTCCGGACGAGGGACGACAGCACTCGCGATCCTACCCAAGGGCCGCCGGGGGCACCGATCAGGTCCTGTGTCGCCCGTCTCACCAGTCGGAAGGGCTGTCGGGCGCCGATGGTAGGATGGGCCTTCAGAGAGAGGTGCTCATTACATGACCTTCCGAGTCGGCGAGACCGTTGTGTACCCGAACCACGGCGCGGCCCTGATCGAAGAGATCGAGACGCGCGTCATCAAGGGCCAGGAGCGCGAGTACCTCGTGCTCCGGATCCAGTCCCAGAACGACCTCATCGTGCGCGTGCCGGCCGACAACGTCGACCTCGTCGGCGTCCGCGACGTCGTGGACGAGCAGGGCCTCGAGCGCGTGTTCAACGTCCTGCGCGCCGAGCACGTCGAGGAGCCGACCAACTGGTCGCGCCGCTACAAGGCGAACGTCGAGAAGCTGCACTCCGGCGACGTGCTGAAGGTGGCCGAGGTCGTCCGCGACCTGTGGCGCCGCGACCACGAGCGCGGCCTGTCCGCGGGCGAGAAGCGCATGCTGAGCAAGGCCCGCCAGATCCTGGTCTCCGAGCTCGCGCTGGCCGAGCAGACCAACGAGGACAAGGCGGAGGTCCGCCTGGACGAGGTGCTCGCCTCGGCCATGCCGGCCGCCTGACGCACCCCGTCACGACGAAAGGGCCGCTCCCGCGAGGGAGCGGCCCTTCGTCGTGTCAGGGGGCGAGCAGCAGGGCGGTGGCGATCGCCGCGACGCCCTCGCCGCGTCCGGTCAGGCCCAGCCCGTCGGTGGTGGTGCCGGCGACGCTGACCGGCGCGCCGACCGCCTCGGACAGGACGCGCTGCGCCTCCTCGCGCCGCGTGCCCACCCGGGGCCGGTTGCCGACGACCTGCACGGCGGCGTTGGCCAACCTCGAAGCCCGCCTCGCGCACCAGGCGGGCGGCCTCGGTCAGGAAGGTGACGCCCGAGGCGCCGGCGAACCGCGGGTCGGCCGTGCCGAAACGTCGAGCCGATGTCGCCCAGGCCGGCGGCCGAGAGCAGCGCGTCGACCAGGGCGTGCGCGGCGCAGTCGCCGTCGCTGTGCCCCTCCAGGCCGTACGGCTCGTCCTCCCACAGCAGGCCGGCCACCCACAGCGGACGGTCGGGGACGAGCCGGTGGACGTCGGTGCCGAGGCCGGTGCGGGGGATCACGGCACGATCATGCCCGCTCACCAGCGCGGGGTGTCCGCCGGCAGCGCCCGGCTCGCGGGGCGCAGGACGTAGGTGATGCCGCCCGAGCCGCCCAGCCAGGCCCGCTCGAACTGGGCCCGGTCGTAGACCCGGCGGACCTGCGCGGCGGTGCTGGAGGAGCCGGCCGGGTCGTTGGCGATCACCCGGCCGCCCTTGGTGAAGCCGCGGATCACCATGAGGTGGCCGTTCGTCGCCGAGATCGGCGCCCCCGTGAGGCGTCCCTTGGCGAACGCGACCGAGACGACCACCGGGATGCCGGCCTTGATGAAGCGCTCGGCGTCGCGCAGGTCGTAGAGCCGGGTCACGAAGGCGTCCAGTCCGAAGGTGCTCGCGTAGGCGGTGTTGAACGGCCAGTTGCCGGTGCCGCCGTAGCGCTTGTCGATGGTGAGGCGGGCGGCGTGGTCGACGTAGCCCTCCTTCTCGCGCGTCCAGGCGTACTGTGCGGCGGTCGGGCCACTGCGCCAGTAGCGCAGCACCATCGAGACCGACGTCGGCGAGCACCACGCCTCGCCGCCGGCGCCGTAGCGGCCGCCGTGGTGCCCGCGGTGCACCATCTGCGAGGAGTAGGGGACGTTCAGCTCGACCGAGGTGGTCATCGTCGTGCGCGAGGTGGACGCGCTGCGGGTGCGGTAGCCGGCCGCGACGCCCGTGACCGAGCGCAGTGACGGGGTGGCGCTCGAGCCGTTCTTGCGCAGCAGCAGCACGCGGACCTGCCAGTGGCGGAAGCGGTTGCTGCCCCGGGTCACGACCGTGTCGGTGCTGACCTGGGCGAGGTCGTCGGTCTGGGCGGACAGCGACGTGCGGGCGATCGCGTCGGTGCCCGACGCCCAGTCGGCGACGGTGTCCCACGAGCCGACCTTGCTGCCCTTGCGCACGCGCACCTGGACGCGCAGCCACGTGCCCTTCGGCGTCGTGGCGTTCCACGACGGCACGAGGGTGCGGGCGTCGAAGCCCGTGGCCGTCCACGGCGACGTCCACGCGCCGTAGCGGTAGCGCGTGCCCGAGCGGGTCAGCGTCTGCCTCGGCGAGCGCAGCGTGACGGTGCCGCCGGAGACGCGGGCTCCGCTCACGCTGCCCTTGAGCAGCTCGGCCGAGGACGAGTACGACGTGAACCGCGCCTTCTGCACGTCCGCGGCCTCGGCCGGGGCGGCGACGAGGCCGCCCGCGAGCAGGGCGAGGGCCGGGACGAGGACCGAGGGCAGGCGCCGGGGAAGAGGCATGCGCGCAGGATAGGTCACCAAGATGGCGTGCGGGCGCGAAGTGCGTCCGCGTTGGTCGGCGGCCCGCCCCGCGCCCGATACCCTCTACTGGTGACCCTGCACCTCTACGACACCGCGACCAGGTCCCTGACCGAGCTCGTGCCGGTCACCCCCGGCCACGTCGGCATCTACCACTGCGGCCTCACCGTGCAGGGCCCGCCGCACATCGGTCACATCCGCAAGGAGGTCGTCTTCGACGTCCTGCGCCGCTGGCTCGAGCGGGCCGGCTACGAGGTGACCATCGTCGCCAACGTCACCGACATCGACGACAAGATCCTGGCCAAGGGCGCCGAGCAGGGACGTCCGTGGTTCGCCGTGGCGTACGAGAACGAGCGCCGCCTGCACGAGGCGTACGAGGTGCTGGGCTGCGAGCCGCCCACGTACGAGCCGCGCGCCACGGGCCACGTGCCCGAGATGGTCGAGATGATCGCCGACCTGATCGAGCGCGGCCACGCCTACCCGGCCACCGACGACTCCGGCGACGTCTACTTCGACGTCCGCTCCTGGCCGGCCTACGGCGAGCTGAGCAACCAGCGCGTCGACGACATGCAGGCCGCCGAGGACGCGCCCCCGGCGGGCAAGCGCGACCCCCGCGACTTCGCGCTCTGGAAGGGGCGCAAGGAGGGCGAGCCGGAGTCCGCGTCCTGGCCCACGCCGTGGGGCCGCGGCCGTCCCGGCTGGCACCTGGAGTGCTCGGCCATGGCGGCCAAGTACCTCGGCCACGAGTTCGACATCCACGGCGGCGGCCTGGACCTGCGCTTCCCGCACCACGAGAACGAGCTGGCCCAGTCGCGCGCGGCCGGGCAGCGGTTCGCCCGGGTCTGGATGCACAACGCGATGCTCAACCTCTCGGGCTCCAAGATGTCCAAGAGCGTGGGCAACACGATGACCGTGAGCGAGGTCGTCAAGCGCGTCCGTCCGGTCGAGCTGCGGTACTACCTCGTGGCCGCGCACTACCGCTCGATCATCGAGTACTCCGAGGAGGCGCTGCAGGAGGCCGCAACGGCCTACCAGCGCCTGGAGGGCTTCGTGCTGCGGGCCAGCGAGGTGACCGGCGGCGTCGAGCCCGGCGCCGTGACTTCGGCCTTCGCCACCGCGATGGACGACGACCTCGCCGTGCCCGCCGCGCTCGCCGCCGTGCAGGCCTCCGTCGCCGAGGGCCAGAAGCTGCTCGCCGACGGCGACTCCGCGGCCCTGCGCGACGTCCTCGCGAGCGTCCGCGCCATGCTGGACGTGCTCGCGTCGACCCGCTGTCGCCCACCTGGGCGAGCGCGGGGGCGTCGGCCGCCTACGAGCAGGCGCTCGACGTGCTCGTCAAGGCGCTGCTCGAGCAGCGCGCCCAGGCCCGGGCCGCCAAGGACTGGGCCACCGCCGACCTCGTCCGTGACCAGCTCGCCGCCGCCGGCGTCGAGGTGGAGGACACCCCGCAAGGACCGCGATGGTCCGTGAAGGAGAGCCGCTGATGCCCGGCAACAGCCAGCGACGCGGAGCGATCCGCAAGGGAAGCAAGAAGACCGCAGGGTCCGGCGACGCGTCCGCCAGGGCCTGGAGGGCAAGGGACCGACGCCGCGCGCCGAGGACCGCCCGAACCACAAGGCGTACAAGATGGCCCGCGCCGCCGACAAGCGCGAGCAGGCCAAGCCCAAGAAGCGGCGGGTCAACGACGCCGAGTGGGTGGCCGGGCGCAACTCCGTCGTGGAGCTGCTGCGCGCGACCGTCCCCGTGGCCGGCCTGTACGTCGCCGAGGGCACCGACCGCGACGAGCGCATGCGCGAGATCTTCGCGCTGGCCGCCGAGCAGCACGTCTCGCTGCTGGAGATCGGTCGCGTCGAGCTCGACCGGCTGACCGGCGGCGCGGTGCACCAGGGCATCGCGGCCAAGATCAACGCCTACGAGTACGCCGACCCCGACGACCTCGTGGAGCGGGCGACCGAGCTGGGCGAGGCGCCGCTCATCGTGGTGCTCGACGGCATCACCGACCCCCGCAACCTCGGTGCATCGTGCGTTCGGCGTCCGGCTTCGGCGCCCACGGCGTGGTCATCCCCGAGCGTCGCTCGGCGCAGATGACCGCGTCGGCCTGGAAGACGTCCGCGGGTGCCGCGGTGCGGGTGCCGGTGGCCAAGGCCACGAACCTGACCCGTCAGCTGAAGAGCTACCAGGAGGCCGGCTGCATGGTCATCGGCCTGGCCGCCGACGGCGACGTCGCGCTGCCCGAGTGCGACCTGCTCGACGGCCCGCTCGTCGTGGTGATCGGCAGCGAGGGCAAGGGCCTGTCGCGGCTTGTCTCGGAGACCTGCGACCAGATCGTGTCGATCCCCATGAGCTCGTCGCTGGAGTCGCTCAACGCCGGCGTGGCCGCGGGCGTCGCGCTCTACGGCGTCGCCCAGGCCCGCCGCTAGGACTCACCCCCGCGCGGCTCCGCCGCGATGTGGACGCAAAAGCACCACGGTTCCCAGGATCGTGGTGCTTTCGCGTCCACATCTCGGAGCGGGGCTCGGGTGAGGGACGGTCAGAAGGGCTGGACGGTGCCGAAGCTGCGCTGCCAGTAGGCCAGCGGGGCGCCGCCGACGACCTCGGACTCGAGCACGTCGGCCAGGACGATCGCGTGGTCGCCGGCCGGGATGATCGTCTGGACGTCGGCCAGGGCCCAGGCGTGGATGCCGTCCAGCCGGGGCGCGCCCGCGTCGCTCCAGGCGATGTCGGCGAACCGGTCGTGGACGGTCTTGGAGAAGCGCAGCGCCACCTGGTCCTGGTGCGCGGCGAGCACGTTGACCCCGAGCCGTCCGCCCTGGCGCAGGCGGGCCAGCAGCGCGGACGTGCGGCTCAGCGTGACGGCGACCAGGGGCGGGTCGGTCGAGGCGCGCTGCACGTTGCGCACGGTGGTGCCGTGCGGACGTCCGCCGCCGGACGTGGTCACGACGGCGACGCCCGCGGGCAGCGTGTTGGC
>NZ_JBNFNZ010000110.1:0-6477 GCF_057364525.1 Aeromicrobium sp. PFPM2_SD2 | reverse complement strand
CCCCGCGTCCACGGCGTCGCGGCGTTCGACGGCCGTCAGGGCGGGCGGGACCTGCCCGTCACCGTGGTGAGCCACCGGGGCCAGCAGCGCGGACGGCCGGGGCTCGACGTCTCGCGCCGCGTCCTGCACGAGCACGAGATCGAGCGGATCCAAGGCGTGTGCGTGGCCACGCTCGCCCGGTGTGCGTACGACATGGCGCTCGACGCTCGATCACTCGGCGAGGCCGTCGAGGTGCTGGACGCGTGCTGCTCCACCGTCACCCCGGGGTCGCGGACGAGCCCGTCCCGCATCCGTGCCGTGCTGGACAGCCACGCGAAGACGCGCGGGATCACGCTGGTCCGGCGTGCCCTGCCGCTCGTGAGCACGCGGTCGGCCAGCCCGCTCGAGACGAGCACGCGCCTGGTCGCCGTGCGGGACGCCGGCTACTGGGAGGTCCGGGTCAACGAGGCGGTGTTCGACCTGGAGGGGCGGCTGCTCGGGGTCGCCGACCTGCTGGACGTCGAGCGGGGCATCGTGGTCGAGACGGACGGCGACGACCATGCCGAGCGCGCGCGTCGGACCGGCGACAACCACCGCCAGGAGCAGATGGCGCGGGCGGGTCTGGTGGTCGTCCGCGTGACCGCGGACGACCACCGGGATCGTCGCGCGTTGGCGGCTCGCCTCGCGCGCATCCGTCGCGAGACGAGCGCCCATCGGCCGCAGGGCTGGACGCTCGAGCGTCCGTCCTGGTGGTGGACCTGGGCGCCGGCCCGGCGATGGGACTGACCCCAGAATGCACTGAGCGTGACGTTGTGCACGCGACACGTCGGTGAAGGCGTACACAACGTCACGCTCAGCGAGGAGGTGACTTCCCGAGGGAGGTGGGGACTCCTAGCTGTAGTTCCCCGTGACGTTGTGAACGCGTTGAGCGGGGGTGAGGCCTGCGATGGCGGTGTGGGGTCGGTGGTGATTGTAGTTGTGGAGCCAGTCGGTGTAGGTGGCTTGGCGTTCGGTGTCTGAGGAGTAGTTCTGGGCGTAGGCCCATTCGGTGGTCAGGGTCCGGTTGAACCGTTCGACTTTGCCGTTGGTCTGTGGCCGGTAGGGGCGGGTCCTGCGGTGTTTGACTCCTTCGCCGAGCGCTGCGGCGAAGGCGTGAGATCGGTAGCAGGCGCCGTTGTCGGTCATCACCGCGGTGACGGTGATCCCGGCGTCGGCGAAGAAGTCCCGTGCCCGGGTCCAGAAGCCGGCGGCGGTCTCCTTGCGCTCATCGGGCAGCTGTTCGGAGTAGGCCAGTCGGGAGTGGGAGTCGATGGCGTGGTGCAGGAACACGTAGCCCCGCGAGCCAGGCGCACCACCTCGAGCAGCCCGGTCGCGGGCCGAGCCGGCTTGTCGGTCCTGGGCTGAGCCGCGGCCGTGGGCGCGCCAGCCGCCACCGTCGGGGATCCGGCCGAGTTTCTTGATGTCCACGTGGACCAAGTCGCCCGGTGCAGCGGCCTCGTAGCGAACGGCGCGTGGTTGGCGGACCGCCAGGCCGGTGGCCTGGTCCAGGTGGGCCAGCAGCGGCATCCGATACCGGCACAGGACTCGGCCGACGGTCGAGCGCGGGACACCCAGATGGAACCCGATCCGGTGCGGTCCCCACTGGCGGGTGAACCGCAGAGCGATGATCCGACGTTCCAACCGGGCCGGGCAGCGCGTTGGCGATGAGCGAGGACGCGAAGACAGATCGGTCATCGGCTCACCGGCTCGTAGCCGGCGGGCCCATTTCGATGCCGTCGCCGGCGAGACCTGGAACCGTTCGGCGGCTCTGGCAACGGGCCAGCCGTCGTCCACGATCAACCGGGCAAGACGTTCGCGACCAACAGGAGTCAACGGCGCATTAGCGTGAGTCATGAGGACCTCTGGTTCGAGGATGGTGTGGTAACCCCTTCGATACCGGAGGTCCTCACCTCACGTCAGCCGTTCACAACCTCCCGGGGAACTACACCTAGCCGTCAGGTGCGGCGGTGGACGCTGGCGCGCTTGGTCTCGTCGATGGCCTGCGCGTAGGAGTTGACCAGCGCCTGGATGGTCAGCGGCTTGAACCGCTCGACGATCGCGCGGATCTGCGCCGGCGACTCGTGCGACTCCTTCAGGTGCGGCCAGACGTGGACGCGGAACACCTCGTCGATCTCGTGGGCCATCGCGCGTCCGTGCTCGGCGAACACCCGCCGGGCGGCGTCGGCGGCCTCGATCGGCAGCCCGATGTCGATGAGCGACACGCCCAGGCCCAGGTGGGCCGGCGCGACCTCGAAGACGTCCTCGGTCGGGGTCGGGTCGACGACCCCGAGCGCCACCAGCAGCTCCAGGTCGTCGTCGCTGAGCGCCCGGCCGGCCCGCTGCTCGAGCTCGGCGCGCGGCAGCGTCTCGGGCTTGGTCGGCGTCCACGGCGTGAGCAGCGTGCGCTGCAGCGCGACCCGCTCGGGGCTCGCGTCGCCGGGCAGGTTCTCCAGGTAGCCCTCGATGGCCGCGAGCGTGAAGCCGTGCGCCTGCAGCTCGCGGACGAGCTCGAGCCGCACCAGGTGGTCCGAGCCGTAGTAGCCGTTGCGGCCCTCGCGGCGCGGCGGCGGGATGAGCCCGCGGCCGGCGTAGAAGCGGACGGTGCGCACGCTCATGCCGACCCGGCTGGCCAGCTGCTCGATGGTCATCGAGTCCGGGTCGCCGGACTCCACAGGTGCGCCGCTCATGGGCACGAGGATAGGTGGGCGTCCACCGGCAGGCGGACGAGCGGCCACCTGGCTCATGATGTGGGTCACGTCACGGCACCGCCCTACCGCTCTGACAGTTGTGGTGTCACAATGACGGGAGCCAGTAAGCAAGCGCTTACATGCATGCACATTCCGCTGGGAGGACCCACCCCATGACCGACGCCTTCATCTACGACGCGATCCGCACGCCGCGCGGTCGCGGCAAGAAGACCGGATCGCTGCACGAGGTCAAGCCGGTCACGCTCGTGACCGGTCTGCTCGAGGAGATCCAGAAGCGCAACCCCACCCTGGACCCCGCCCAGATCGAGGACGTGGTCCTGGGCTGCGTCTCGCCGATCGGCGACCAGGGCGCCGACATCGCCAAGACCGCCGCGCTGGCCGCCGGCCTGCCCTACGAGGTCGCCGGCGTGCAGCTCAACCGCTTCTGCGCCTCGGGCCTGGAGGCCGTCAACCAGGCCGCCGCCCGCGTCCGCTCGGGCTGGGAGGACCTCATCGTCGCCGGTGGCGTCGAGTCCATGAGCCGCGTCCCGATGGGCTCGGACGGCGGACCGTGGGCCATGGACCCGCGCACCGCGCTGAAGGCTGACTTCGTCCCGCAGGGCATCAGCGCCGACCTCATCGCCACGATCGAGGGCTACAGCCGCGAGGACGTCGACACGTTCGCCGCCGAGTCGCAGGCCCGCGCGGCCAAGGCGATCGCCAACGGCTACTTCAAGAACTCGGTCATCCCGGTCGTCGACCCCAACGGCATCACGATCCTGGACCACGACGAGTTCGTCCGTGAGGGCACGACGGTCGAGAGCCTCGCCGGCCTCAAGCCGTCGTTCAAGGACCTGGGCTCCTTCGCCGGCTTCGACGACGTCGCGCTGGAGAAGTACACCGAGGTCGAGCGCATCAACCACGTCCACCACGCCGGCAACAGCTCGGGCATCGTCGACGGCGCGGGCATCGTGCTGATCGGCTCCGAGGCCGCCGGCGAGCGCCACGGCCTCACGCCGCGCGCCCGCATCGTCTCGACCGCCGTCGTCGGCTCCGAGCCCACGATCATGCTGACGGGCCCCGGCCCGGCCAGCCACAAGGCGCTCAAGAAGGCCGGCCTCACGCCCGAGGACCTCGACCTGGTCGAGATCAACGAGGCGTTCGCCGCCGTCGCGCTCAAGCTCATGCGCGACCTGGGTGACTTCCCGGCCGACCGCACCAACGTCAACGGCGGTGCCATCGCCATGGGTCACCCGCTGGGCGCCACCGGCGCGATGATCCTCGGCACGCTCGTCGACGAGCTCGAGCGTCGTGAGGGCCGCTACGGCCTGGCCACGCTGTGCATCGGCGGCGGCATGGGCATCGCGACCGTCGTCGAGCGCATCTGATCCGCGGACCTTCCACCTCAGGAGACTTCATCCACATGACCACCACCACCGAGGCCGTCCGCTACGAGAAGGACGGCGCGATCGCCACCCTGGTGCTCGACGACCCGAGCCAGAGCGCCAACACGATGAACCAGGCGTACGTCGAGTCCATGGAGAAGGCCGTCGACGCCCTCGCCGCGGACGTCGCGGCCGACGCCGACGCGATCCAGGGCGTCGTCATCACCTCGGCGAAGAAGACCTTCTTCGCCGGTGGCGACCTCAAGCTCATGACGCAGGCGACGCGCGACGACGCGCAGGCGCTGTTCGACAACGTCGAGCGCATCAAGGCCACGCTGCGCAAGCTCGAGACGATCGGCAAGCCGGTCGTCGCGGCCATCAACGGCGCCGCCCTCGGCGGCGGCCTGGAGATCGCGCTCGCGGCCCACCGCCGCATCGCGGTCGACGGCCGCTACGAGATCGGCCTGCCCGAGGTCACCCTCGGCCTGCTGCCCGGCGGCGGCGGCGTCACCCGCACCGTCCGCATGTTCGGCATCCAGGACGCGCTGCTCAACGTCCTGCTGCAGGGCCCGCGCATGAAGCCGGCCAAGGCGCTCAAGCTCGGCCTCGTCGACGAGCTCGTCGAGTCCGCCGACCAGCTGGTCCCGGCCGCCAAGGCCTGGATCGAGGCCCACGCCGACGACGCCGACGCCGCGTCGCAGCCGTGGGACCGCAAGGGCTACAAGATGCCCGGCGGCACCCCGAAGACCCCGGCGCTCGCCGCCAACCTGCCGGCGCTGCCCGCGATGCTGCGCAAGCAGCTCAAGGGCGCCGACATGAAGGCCCCGAAGGCGATCCTGTCGGCCGTCGTCGAGGGCGCGGCCGTCGACTTCGACACCGCCAGCCGCATCGAGTCGCGCTACCTGGTCGAGCTGCTCGTCGGCCAGCAGTTCAAGAACATGACCCAGGCGTTCTTCTTCGACCTCAACGCCATCAACGCCGGCGGCTCGCGCCCCGAGGGCGTCGAGAAGCGCAAGGTCGAGAAGGTCGCGGTCATCGGCGCGGGCATGATGGGCGCGGGCATCGCCTACGTCTCGGCCCAGGCCGGCATCGAGGTCGTCCTCAAGGACGTCAAGCTCGAGGCCGCCGAGAAGGGCAAGGGCTACAGCGAGAAGCTGCTCGACAAGGCGCTCGAGCGCGGCCGCATCACGCAGGAGAAGCGCGACGAGGTGCTGGGCCGCATCACGCCCACCGCCGACTACGCCGACCTCGAGGGCTGCGACCTGGTCGTCGAGGCCGTCTTCGAGTCCGTCGACCTCAAGAAGTCGGTCTTCGGCGAGCTCGAGCCGGTCGTGAAGTCCGACGCCCTGCTGGGCTCGAACACGTCCACGCTGCCGATCACCAAGCTGGCCGAGGGCGTCACGCGTCCCGAGGACTTCATCGGCATCCACTTCTTCAGCCCGGTCGACAAGATGATGCTCGTCGAGATCATCGCCGGCGAGAAGACGTCGGACGAGGCGCTGGCCCGGGCGATCGACTACACGCAGCAGATCAAGAAGATCCCGATCGTCGTCAACGACAGCCAGGGCTTCTTCACCAGCCGCGTCATCGGCACCTTCGTCAACGAGGGCATCTCCATGCTGACCGAGGGCGTGCACCCGGTCCGCATCGAGCGCGCCACGACGCAGGCCGGCTTCCCGGCGCCGGTGCTCCAGCTGTCCGACGAGCTGAACCTCGAGCTGATGGTCAAGATCCGCAAGGAGTCCATCGCCGCCGTCGAGGCCGCCGGTGGCACGTGGGACGCGTCCCCGGCCGAGGAGGTCATCGACTACATGATCGAGCAGGGCCGCTCGGGCAAGCTCAAGGGCGCCGGCTTCTACGACTACGCCGACGGCAAGCGCACCGGCCTGTGGGCGGGGCTGACCGAGAAGTACCCGACGGCCGAGACCCAGCCGCCGCTGGTCGACATGAAGGAGCGCCTGACGTTCATCATGGCGCTGGAGACGGTGAAGTGCTTCGAGGAGGGCGTGCTGCGCACGACCGCCGACGCCAACATCGGCTCGATCTTCGGCATCGGCTTCCCGGCGCTGCACGGTGGCGTCATCCAGCACATCAACGGCTACGAGGCTGCCGACGGCAGCATCGGCGTGCAGGCGTTCGTCGAGCGCGCGCAGGAGCTGGCCAAGACGTACGGCGACCGGTTCAACCCGCCGGCGCTGCTGCTGGAGAAGGCCGCGAAGAACGAGACGTTCTGACTCGTCTCCTGACCTGGGCGGGGCCCGCCGGACGTCGTCCGGCGGGCCTCGTCGCGTCCGGGGTCAGGGGCGCGAAGCGCGCAGCGCGGCGTCCAGCGTCGTCATGAGCCGCGCGACCCGCGTGCGAAAATCCGGCGGGGGCGGCGGGTAGGC
>NZ_JBNFNZ010000109.1:0-6504 GCF_057364525.1 Aeromicrobium sp. PFPM2_SD2 | reverse complement strand
TGGCGCGCACGTAGACGCCACGATCGCGGCCCGCAGGCGGTCGTCCGTCCGTCCCAGGTGGTCGCGCTCCCCGGCCGGTGACCAGCCCGGTCACGGTGCCGACGAGGTCGTCGCGGTCGTCAACTGCGACGACCTGGACGACGTCGGTGCCGGCCGCGGCCGCTCGCGTGCGCTCACGCCAGAAGTCGTCGGGACGGGCGAGCGCGGCGTCGTGCGTCTCGACGAACGCCAGGTGCGCGACGGGGTCGCCGAGCGCCTCCAGGCGCAGGTCGCGCAGCCGGCTCCACTCCTCCTCGCGCACCCGGCGCACCGTGACGCCGGACGACGCAGCCCGGCGTCGGTGCTCACAGGGTCACGACGCCGCCGCCGAGCAGCGGGTCGAGCAGGTGCCCGAAGCGCGCGCGCATGCGGTCGGCGTAGCCCTCCGGGTCGTGCTCGGCCGCGCCCGCGGGGTCGTTCGCGCCGGCCTTGACCACGGTGCCCCACTCGTACTCGTCGCCGCCGAGGTGGACGCGCACCGGGTCGCCGCCGATGCGCGGGTCGGCACCGTCCTCGACCTCCAGGTGCAGCCGGACGACCGCCAGCACCGCGACGAGCTGCTCCAGGCCCGGCTCCAGCCGCAGGTCGACCGCCGTGCCCGCCGTGACGCCCAGCAGGCGCAGCCCGCCGGCCAGCGCCGCCGACGTCTCCAGCAGACGGGCGTAGGTGACCGGGCGCGTCCCGCCGGCGAAGGCGACGTCGTCGGCCCGGCCGGCCACGACGTGGCGGTCGAGCGCCTCGAACGCCAGGGCGGTCATCGGCCCTCGAACACGGGCTGACGCTTCTCGGTGCGCGCGCGGGCGGCCTCCTGGACGTCGTCGCTGCGCCACACGCTGGCGAACGCCGCCTCCACGACGTGCTCGTCCTCGTCGGTGCCGTTCAGCACGAGCTTGTTGTAGGCCAGCGTCATCGGGGCCATCGCCGCGATCTCCTGGGCCCAGACCAGGGCGTCCGCGAAGGTGCCGGTGCGGTCGGCCAGGCCGCAGAGGAGCGCCTCGTCGCGGTCGACCGACGCCGCGGCCAGCATCATGCGGCGAGCCCGCCCCGTGCCGGCCAGCTTCTCCAGCGTGCGGATGGTCCAGGCGTCCACGGCCATGCCGTTGAGCGCGGTGGGGACGGCGAAGCGCGCCCGCTCGTCGACGACCCGCAGGTCGCAGGCCAGGGCCAGCTGCGTGCCGGCGCCGATGGCCGGGCCGTTGACCGCGGCGACGACCGGCACCGGGACGGCGGCGAGGTGGTGCAGCATGCCGTAGAGGGCGTGCAGGAACTCGTCACCGTGGACGCCGTCGAGGTCGGCGCCGGCGCAGAAGACCGTCCCCTCCCCCGTCAGCACGAGGGCACGCGCGCCGTCCTGCACCTGCTCGTCGACGGCGACGTACAGCTGCCGGCACAGGTCCAGGTCCAGCGCGTTGCGCTTCTCGGGGCGCCGCAGCGTCAGCACCGAGACGGCTCCCTCGCGGGTCACGTCGAGCACCGGGTCTCCTCCTCGATGGTGGGGTGTGGGGTCACCGTACCCAGGCGCCACCGGACCCACCGTGTGCGGTGGGCCACGCCGGGCGGCCGGTCGGCGCCGGCCGCGAGGCCTCAGACCTCGGAGGCGGCCAGCTGCCCGCAGGCGGCGTCGATCTCGTCGCCGCGAGTGTCGCGGATCGTGGTGCTGATGCCGCGACGCTCGAGCCGGCGCACGAACTCGTCCATGTCCTCGTCGCGCGAGCGCGTGAACTGCGAGTCGGGGATCTCGTTGAGCGGGATCAGGTTGACGTGCACCCAGTTCCAGTCGCCGCGCTTCTGCAGGACGTCCGCGAGCAGGTCGGCGCGCCAGGCCTGGTCGTTGATGTCGCGCATCATCGCGTACTCGATCGACACGCGGCGCTTGGTCGTGCGGGCGTACTCCCACGCGGCGTCGACGACCTCGTCGACCTTGAAGCGGGTGTTGATCGGCACCAGGGTGTCGCGCAGCTCGTCGTCGGGCGCGTGCAGCGAGACGGCCAGCGTGACCGGGATGCCCTCGGTGGCCAGCTGCTTGATGCGCGGCACGAGGCCCACGGTGCTGACCGTGATGTTCCGGGCGCTCATGCCCAGGCCGTCGGGCGCCGGCGTGACCATGCGGCGCACCGCGCCGATGACCGCCTTGTAGTTGGCCATCGGCTCGCCCATGCCCATGAACACGATGTTCGACAGACGACCCGGACCGCCGGCGACGAGGCCGTCACGCATCGCGCGGGCGCCGTCGACCACCTGGTCGATGATCTCGGCGGTGCTCATGTTGCGCTGCAGGCCGCCCTGGCCGGTGGCGCAGAACGGGCAGGCCATGCCGCAGCCGGCCTGGCTGGAGACGCAGAGCGTGGCGCGGTCGGAGTAGCGCATGAGCACCGACTCGACGAGCGCGTTGTCGAACAGTCGCCACAGCGTCTTGCGGGTCGTGCCCTTGTCGGCCTCCATGACCCGCACCGGGGTCAGCAGGGTCGGGAGCACGCCCTCGGCGAGCTCGGCGCGGATCGCGGCCGGCAGGTCGCTCATGGCCTCGGGATCGCGCTCGAGCCGCGCGAAGTAGTGGTTCGCGACCTGCTTGAGCCGAAAGGCGGGGAGGCCGAGCTTCTCGGCGGCGTCCTTGCGCTCCTCGGGGGCGAGGTCGGCGAGGTGGCGCGGCGGCTTGGCGCGACCACGCGGCTGCTCGAGGACGAGCGGGAGCGTCCGGGGCATGTCGTTCACCGAACCAGTCTCCCACCCGGGGCAAGGAACGGCCGAATCGTCAGGCGCGACGGGCCGGCGGCTGCTCCCCCCGGACGCGGAAGCGGCGGTAGCTGTAGACGATCAGCGCCCACGAGATGATGCCGGACGCGACCAGCGAGAACCCGGTCCAGAACCCGCCGAACAGCCACCACGAGTCGCGCAGCGGCCACCAGCCGGGTGCGTCCGGGTCGACCATCCACAGCACGCCGAGGGCGACGAGCACAGCACCGCCGGCCACGCTCATGGCGATGCGCGGCGCGGTGCTGACGCCCTCGTACGCGGCCCGCAGCGCGGCGCGCTCGACCGGGTCGAGCCGGCGCTCGGCCCACTCGTACTGCTGGGACAGCACGACGAGGCCGGCGAACAGGCACAGCAGGCCCGGGCCGGGCAGCACCATGGCCGCCAGCCCGACGAGCACGAGCGACCAGCCCAGGACCTCCAGACCGATCCGCTTCACGCCCTTGCTCACGTCAGGCCACCGGCACCAGGTAGTGCAGGACGAGCCAGGCCACCGGCGCCACGACGATGAGCGAGTCCAGACGGTCCATGAGGCCGCCGTGGCCCGGCAGCAGGTCGCTCATGTCCTTGATGCCCAGGTCGCGCTTGATGAGCGACTCCGACAGGTCGCCGAGCGTCGCGGCCAGCACACCGACGACGCCGAGCAGCGCACCGGCCCACCAGTCGCCCTCGAGGCCGAGCGTCACGACGAGCACGCCGACCAGGACGCCCGCGACGAGCGACCCGGCGAAGCCCTCCCAGGACTTCTTCGGGCTGATGGTCGGGGCCATGGGGTGCTTGCCGGCCAGCACGCCGGCCGCGTAGCCGCCAGTGTCGGAGGCGATCGTCACCGCGATGAACGCGATGATGCGCCACGGTCCGTCGTCCTCGGCGAGCATGAGCATGACGAACACACCCATGAGCCACACGTACGACAGGCACAGCAGGCCCGCGGACGTGTCGCGGACGAAGCCGTCGGCCCCCTCGGCCATCCGCCAGACGAACATCCCGATGACGGTCAGCGCCATCGCGATCGCCGCCACGTCGACGCCCTCGGCGTACGCGCCGACGTTCATCGCCACGCCGCCCACGACGATCGGGACGAGCGGCACGCGGATGCCGGCGTTGCCCAGCGCCTTGGCGAGCTCCAGCACGCCGACGGTCAGCGCGACCACGACGACGCCGACGAACGCGGCCTTCCAGAAGACGAGCGAGCAGACGACGAGCGCGACGAGCGTGACGCCCGCGCGTCGCGGCCGGCAGGTTGCGTCCGGCGCGGCTCTGCTTGAGCGCGGCGGCCGGCTCGGCCGGCTCCGGCGCGGAGGGGTCCGCCGGCGTCGGCTCAGACCTCAAGGAGCTCCGCTTCCTTCTTCTTGAGCATCTCGTCGATCGAGTCGACGTACTTCTTGGTCAGCGCGTCGAGCTTCTTCTCCGCGCCGGTGTTGTCGTCCTTGCTGATCTCGGAGTCCTTCTCGGCCTTGTCGAAGGCCTGCTTGGCCGTGCGGCGCAGGTTGCGCACCGCGACGCGGCCCTCCTCGGCCTTGGACTTCGCCAGCTTGATGTACTCCTTGCGGCGCTCCTCGGTCAGCTCGGGCAGCGAGACCCGGATGACCTTGCCGTCGTCGGTCGGGTTCACGCCGAGGTCGGAGTCGCGGATGGCCTTCTCGATCGCGTTCTTCGCGCCGGCGTCGTAGGGGTTGATGATGACGACGCGCGGCTCGGGCACGGTGAAGCTGGCCAGCTGCTGCAGCGGGGTGGGCGTGCCGTAGTAGTCGGCGGTGATCTGCGAGAACATCGCCGGGTGCGCACGGCCGGTGCGGATCGCGGCGAACTCCTCGCGGGAGTGCTCGACGGCCTTGGCCATCTTCGCCTCGGTCTCGTTCAGCGTCTCGTTGATCACGTCATGCTCCTTCACGGGCCGCTCGGGCGGCGCCTCTCGGGGGCCGACGGGATGGCGCCGGCCGGTGGTGCGTGGCTGCGTCCGCTCAGGACGAGTGGACGAGCGTACCGATCTTCTCACCGCGCAGGCCGCGGGCGATGTTGCCCTCGCCCTCCATGCCGAAGACGACCATCGGCAGGCGGTTCTCCATGCACAGCGCGAACGCGGCCGCGTCGACGACCTTGAGGTTGAGCCGCAGCGCGTCCTCGAAGGTCACCGAGTCGTACTTGACCGCGGTGGGGTCCAGGCGCGGGTCGGCGGTGTAGACGCCGTCGACGCCGCTCTTGCTCATGAGCACCGCGTCGGCCTTGATCTCCAGCGCGCGCTGGGCCGAGACGGTGTCGGTGGAGAAGTACGGCATGCCGCGCCGGCACCGAAGATGACGACGCGGCCCTTCTCCAGGTGCCGCACGGCGCGGCGCGGGATGTACGGCTCGGCGACCTGGCCCATGGTGATGGCGGTCTGCACGCGCGTCTCGACGCCCTGCTTCTCGATGAAGTCCTGCAGCGCGAGCGCGTTCATGACCGTGCCGAGCATGCCGATGTAGTCGGCGCGCGAGCGCTCCATGCCCCGCTGGCTCAGCTCGGCGCCGCGGAAGAAGTTGCCGCCGCCGACGACGATCGCCACCTGCACGCCCTCGCGGGCGGCGTCGGCGATCTGCCGGGCGATGGCGTTGACGACGTCCGGGTCGAGCCCGAGCCGTCCTCCGCCGAAGACCTCGCCGGAGAGCTTCAGCAGCACCCGCCGGAACGAAGGGGCCGCAGGGTCGGCCTCGTTGAAGCTGTCGACCACTGCGGCCCCTCTCGTCTCGTCCTGCTGTCGATCGTAGGTGATCAGGCGCCGATCTCGATGTGCGCGAAGCCGGTGACCTTCACGCCGGCCTCGTCGAGCACGGCCTTGACCGTCTTCTTGTTGTCGGTGACCGACGGCTGGTCCAGGAGGGAGACCTCCTTGTAGAAGCCGTTGACGCGACCCTCGACGATCTTGGGCAGCGCCTGCTCGGGCTTGCCCTCCTCGCGGGCGATGGCCTCGGCGATCTCGCGCTCCTTGGCGACGGTCTCGGCCGGGACGTCCTCGCGCGAGAGGAAGCGCGGACGCATCGCGGCGATCTGCATCGCGGCGCCGCGCGCGGCGGCCTCGTCCGAGCCCTCGTACGAGACGAGGACGCGACGGCCGGCGGCAGGTCGCTGGCGCGACGGTGCAGGTAGACGGCGACGTCGCCCTCGAGGTAGGCCACGCGGCCGAGCTCGATCTTCTCGCCGATGACCGAGGCCAGCTGGCTGACGGTGTCGGCGACGGTGCGGCCGTCCTCGAGCGTGACGGCGGCGAGCGCGGCGGCGTCGGCCGTCTTGTGCTCGTTCGCGGCGGCGGCGAGCTGCTCGGCCAGCGCGATGAACTGGTCGTTCTTGGCGACGAAGTCGGTCTCGGCGTTGAGCTCGACCAGGGCGTTGCCGTTGCTGGCGACGAGGCCGGCGGTGGCCTCGCGCTCGGCGCCGCGCTTGGCGGCCTTGGCGGCACCCGAGATGCGCAGGATCTCGACGGCCTTGTCGAAGTCGCCCTCGGCCTCGGTCAGCGCCTTCTTGGCGTCCATCATGCCCGCGCCGGTGGCGTCGCGGAGCTTCTTCACGTCTGCGGCGGTGATTGCCATGGGATGTCCTTTACGTCGTGGTGGCGGCCGCCGAGCATCGCTGCTCGGCGACCGCCGTCCGCGGTGGTCGGTGATCGGCCGGGGCCGACCGGTCAGGCGTTCTCGGTGGTCGCCGGACTCGGCGGCGGGCGCTCGGTCGTCTCGGCGG
>NZ_JBNFNZ010000108.1:0-6548 GCF_057364525.1 Aeromicrobium sp. PFPM2_SD2 | reverse complement strand
CCCCTCGGGGGTGACGGCCGGCGTCGTGCGTCGTCCTGGCGGGTCAGTCGGCGCTGGCGGCCACGCCCCGCGGCAGGGTGGCCACGGCGACCACCGCGAGCACGCCGACCACGGCGAAGAAGTAGAACCCCCACGGGTGGCCCCACCCGGCCGACACGAGCGCGCCGGTGATCGTCGGGCCGACGATCGATCCCAGGCGTCCGATGCCCGACGCCGAGCCGAGCGCCGTGCCGCGGATGTCGGCGGGGAAGAAGTTCGTCACGTAGGCGTAGACCAGCACCTGCGCGGAGAACACGAACACGCCGGTGAAGAACACCACGACGCTCAGCAGCAGGTGGCTGTCCATGCGGATGCTCAGCAGGGCGAGCATCACCGCGGCGACGCCGAACCAGATGAGCGCCGTCCACTTGATGCCGCGGCGGTCGGCGATGAAGCCGCCCACGACCAGGCCGACGATGCCGCCGGCGTTGAGGATCAGCAGCTGGGTGACGGCGGCGGGCACCGCGTAGCCGGCCGAGCGCATGAGCTGCGGCAGCCAGGTGTTGAGGCCGTAGACCAGCAGCAGGCCCATGAAGGACGCGACCCAGACACCGACGCAGGCGCGCAGCAGGGTGGGCTTGAGCAGGTCGGTGTACGGCACCTTCTTGCGCTCGGCACCGCCCGCGGCGGCCAGGAACGCCTCGGACTCGGGCAGCTTGAACCACTGGATGGCCGCGATCACGAGGCCGACGACGCCGAGGACGTAGAACAGCCACTCCCAGTGGCTGGCGAACTGCAGCGCCAGCAGCGACGTGATGACGGCACCGGTGTGGTAGCCGGTCATGGTGAGCGTGCTGGCCCGGGCGCGCTGGCGCGCGGGCAGGCTCTCGGCCATGAGCGTCAGCGACACCGGCATGCAGGCGCCCAGGCCCAGGCCGGCGATGAAGCGCAGGGCCGCGAACATCGCCACGGAGTCCGACCACGGCACGGCGATGGTGAACAGGGAGAACAGCACCACCGAGCCGATGAGCAGCTTGCGCCGGCCGAACCGGTCGCTGAGCGGGCCCACCGAGACGGCGCCGATGGCGACGCCGACGAGCGAGAGCGTGGCGACGGTCGTGGCGTCGGCCGGGGTGAAGCCGAGGTGCTTGGTGTCCAGCAGCGTCGGGATGATCGCGCCGAGGACGACCAGGTCGTAGCCCTCGAGCAGGACGGTGATCCAGCACAGGGCGACCGTCCAGGGGTCGACGCGCCGCGCGGGGCCGGTGCCGCCCGGCGCGAGCGTCTCGGGACGAGGTCCGGATGCCATGGGTGCCTCCGTGGGTGGGGTGGAAGGACGCGTCGGGCGGGTGCCCGGGCGGGTGGTCAGGAGCTGGGGGCGGTGAGGACGGTGTCGACCTGGACGAGCCGGGGCCCGTCGGCCGGGGTGGCCAGGACGGCGCGCAGCTCCTCGACCGAGCCGGCGTGCACGGCCGGGACGCCGTAGCCCTCGGCGATGCGCGTGAAGTCCAGGCCAGGCACGTCCAGGCCGGGGGCGTCCGGCACGCCGAGCAGGTCGCCGAACCAGCGCAACGCGCCGTAGGTCCCGTTGCGCAGCAGCACGACGGTGAGCGGCACCCGGTGCTGGGCGGCGGTCCACAGGGCGGTGATGCCGTAGTTGGCCGAGCCGTCGCCGATGACGCCGACGACGGGGCGGCCGGGCTGGCCGAGGGCCACGCCGACCGACGCGGGCAGGCCGTAGCCGAGCCCGCCGGCGGCGGGGAAGTAGTACGAGCCGGGGTGGCGCAGGTCCATCTGGCGCCACCACGAGGCGTTCGTGGACGTCGACTCGACCACGTAGGAGGTGTCGTGCGGCTGCGTGTCGCGCAGCGCCGCGAAGACCTCCTCGGGGTGCAGGCGGGCACCGTCGCCGGTGCGCGGGGCGGGCGGCGGGGTCGGCTCGAAGGAGGTGCCGGCGGGGTGGTCGAGGGTCTTGGTCAGCAGCTCGATCGCCGACGCGGGGTCGGCGACGAGCGCCTCGCCCATGGGGGCGCGGGCGGCGGCGGCCGCGTCGTCGGTGTACCTGCACGAGCCGGGGCGCGTCCGGCAGGGAAGGGGCCGGGCTGGTGCGTCGTGGGTAAGCGGAAGACCGGGGGCGCCGACGACGAGGACGAGGTCGTGCCCGGCGAGGGCGTCCGACACCGCCGAGATGCCGGCGGGCAGGACGCCGCGGAACAGCGGGTGCCGGTTGGGGAAGGGGAGGCGGAACTGCGACGGCGCGGCCCAGACCGGCGAGCCGAGCCGCTCGGCCAGGTCGACGGCCTTGGCGAAGAGGCCCTGGGTGTCGACGTCACCGCCGAGCACGAGGGCGGGACGCTGCGCGGAGCGGACCTGCTCGACCAGCCAGCGGCTCTGCTCGTCGTCGAGGGTGCCGGCGCGGCGCACGTCGCGCTGCAGGACGTGCCGCGCCTCGTCACCGGCCTCGACGTCCCAGTCGTCGTAGGGGACCGACACGTACGTCGGGCGTCGCTGAAGCCGGGCCTCGAAGACGGCCTGGGCGACGGCGCGGGGCACGTCGCGGGCGGCGGCGGGCTCGGTGGCGAACCCGACCAGCGGGCGCATGAGCGCGGTCGCGTCGACGTTGGCCAGGTTGGCCTCCAGGCCGATCGCCGAGCGGACCTGCTGGCCGGCCATGACGACCAGCGGGGTGCGGGCGGCCACGGCGTTGGTGAGCGCGCCCATGCCGTTGCCCGAGCCGGAGGCGGCGTGCAGGTTGACCAGCACCGGGCGTCCGGTGGCCTGGGCGTAGCCGTCGGCCATCGAGACGACGGCGCCCTCGTGCAGGCCCAGGACGTAGCGGACGTCCGAGGGCAGGTCGGCCAGGAACGGCAGCTCGTTCGAGCCCGGGTTGCCGAAGATGGTGGTCATGCCCTGGTGCTGCAGCAGCTGGTGGACGATCTGGCGGACGGACGGCACGGTTCTCCCTCGACGTGGACGTGATCGGCATCACGCTAGGCGTCGGACGGAGGGCGGCGCCAATAGATATCGCGGCGTCGTCGCATAGATTTCGTCTATGAAGGACTTCGACCTCAACCTGGCCCGGGTCTTCGTCCTGCTCTACGAGACGGGCAGCGTGACGGTGGCGGCGGACGCGCTGCGCGTCACCCAGCCGACGGTCAGCCACAGCCTGGGCCGTCTGCGCCGCCACTTCGGCGACGAGCTGTTCCTGCGGTCCGGACGCGGCCTGGTGCCCACGTCGGTGGCGCAACGGATGTACGAGCCGCTGCACCGCGCCCTGGGCGAGGTGGACGGCGTGCTGCAGCAGGTCGGCCGCTTCGACCCGGCGACCACCCCGGCCCGGTTCGCCATCGCCCTGTCGGACCTGGGGGAGGTGACGCTGCTGCCGCGGCTGGTGGCGGCGGCCGCGCGGTGGCGCCGCAGGTCTCGTTCACGGTGCGGCCGCTGGACGTGGACGACGTCGAGCGCCAGCTGGCCCGCGGCGAGGTGGACGCCTTCGTGGCCACGCCGGTGATGACGTCGCACCGGACCGTGCGGATCCCGCTGTTCCGCGAGCGCTACGTCGCGATGGTCGCGGCGACCACCCGCGGGTCGGCCCCGACGGGGTGACGGTGAGCCGGCTCGAGCAGGAGGCGCACGCCATCGTCGTGGGTCCCAGCGGCCACGCCGCGGCGCGCGAGCTGCTCGCGCAGCACGACCTGCTCGACCGGGTGGCGGTCGAGGTCAGCCGCTTCTCGGCCCTGCCGTACCTGCTCGAGGCCACCGACCTCGTGGCGATCCTGCCCGAGTACGTCGCCGAGGTGTTCGCCGACTCGCACCGGCTGCGGACGGTGCGCCTGCCGTTCGAGACCGAGCCCATGGAGGTCGCGGCGTACGCGCGCCACGAGGCGTCGCGCACCCCGTCGCAACGGTGGCTCGTCTCGTTCCTCGTGGACGTGCTGGGGGAGCAGGTCTCGCCCGCCCAGCTGCCTGTGGCGCCGGTGACCTAGACCGGTCTCAGCCGTGCTTCGGCGCGATGTCGAACAGCAGGCCGTCGGGGTCGGCGAGGGTGAGCCACCAGAAGGACTCGTCGCCGTGGCGGCCGTGGTTCGTCGCGCCCAGGCCGACGAGGCGCTCGGCCTCGGCCTCGGGGTCGGACGCCTCGAGGTCGTAGTGGAGCCGGTTCTTGCCCGGCGTGGGGTCGGGGACCTGCTGGAAGCCCAGCAGCACCCCGCTCGGGAGCGCGACGGCGGCGAAGCCGTCCATCTCGTGCGCGATCTCGGCGCCGAGCGCCTCGGACCACCAGCGGGCGGAGGCGAGCGGGTCGGCGGAGTCGGTCGTGACCATGGCGAGTGAGAGGTTCATGGACCGACGGTAGGACCGCCCACCGACAAGGTCGAGGCCCTCAGGGCAGCAGTGCCTGGAGCTCCTTGGCGGCGGCCACGACGTCCGGTGCGGTGCGGTGCGCGCTGGCCTCGTCGAACAGCGACAGTCCGATCGCGGCCGGCGGCGTCGTGCGTCCCCGCGGCACCCCTACCGAGACGCCGACGGTGCTCGGCACGACCTCGCCGGCGGAGATGGCGTAGCCGTCGGCGCGGGCCCGGGCGACCTCGGGACGCTCGCCCTCGCTCGGCGGCTCGGTGGACAGGATGGCCATGGCGGCCGAGCCGCGGGGCATCTCGATCGACTGGCCCGGCTTGAACGCGATGTGCATGGGCGCGCGCCGCGGCTCCACCACGAGCAGCACGCGGGCGTGGGTCGCGGACTCGCGCACCACGAGGTGGGCGGTGGCCTGGGTGGTCTCGGCCAGCCGCTCCAGCACGGGCAGGGCGACGGCGCGCAGCCCGTGCTCGACGGACTCGGCGAGCGACACCAGGCCGGTGCTGAGCCGGACGCGCTTGTGCTCGTCGCGGCGGACGAGCTGGTGGGCCTCCAGGGTGCGCAGCAGGCGGTGCGCCACGGTGCGGTGCACGCCGACGGCGTCCGCGACCTCGGTGACGGTGAGACCCTCGGGCCGCCGCGCGAGCTCCTCGAGGATCACCAGGCCGTGGTGCAGCGTCTTCGACATCCCGGCATCCAGCTCCACGCCGGTCAATCTAGGGCCCTCGCCCATGCCCGTCACCTCCTGTGACCCGTGTCGCACCCCGGCCTTGACGGTGTGACCGGGCCCACGTAGTGTGTGCGTTTGTCGCACGAAGCGTGCGATTAACGCACAAATGAAGGGTAGCAGGATGACGCCGCTCACCGATCCGGCCACCGCCGCCGCGGTGCAGTCGCTGTACGCGCGCCAGAGCCACCTGATCGACGGCGGCGACGCGGCGGGCTGGGCGGCCACGTTCACCGCCGACGGCGTCTTCGCCTCGCCCAGCTACCCCGCGCCCGTCACCGGCACCGCCGACCTGACGCGTTCGCCGCGCGCTTCGCCGAGGCGGGACGCGCGAGCGGCGACGTGCAGCGGCACGTCGTCACGAACGTCGACGTCGTCGAGGCCGCCGCCGACGAGCTGCGCGTCCGCGCCTACCTGCAGATCGTCGGCACCCGCGCCGGCGAGGACGCCCGGCTGGTGCGGATCACAACGCTGCACGACCGCCTCGTGCGTGATGCCGACGGCTGGCTCGTGGCCCGCCGCGACGTCGTGCGCGACCACGCCTGACCCCTTCCCCGACCCGAGGAGAGCACCATGACCGCCGTCGCCGACAACCCCGGCCGCACCAACACCGCCACCATCCGCGCCGTCTACCCCGAGATGCCGGGCAAGGTCGCCGTCGTCACCGGCGCCGCCCGCGGCATGGGCGCGCAGTTCGCGAAGGGCCTGGCGTCGCGCGGCGTGCACGTGGTCGGCGGCGACATCGACGAGGTGCAGATGAAGGCCACCGCCGAGCGGATCACCGAGGAGCTCGCGGCCGAGTCGCTCGCCGAGCAGCCGGGTCGCGTCACCGGCGCCCGCCTCGACGTCACCGTGGCCGACGACCACGAGGCGCTCGCGCAGGTCGCGCTGGCCGAGCACGGCCGCATCGACTACTGGATCAACAACGCCGGCATCTTCCCGTTCGCGCTGGCCGAGGAGATCAGCCCCGAGCAGATCTCGGCGACGCTGGACGTCAACGTCGAGGGCGTCCTGTTCGGCGCCCAGGCCGCGGCCCGCCACATGGGCGAGGGCGGCGCGATCGTCAACATGTCGTCGGTCTCGGCCCTGCGCGTGCGCCGCGGCCGGGGGGCCTACTGCGCGTCCAAGGCGGCGGTGCACCACCTCACCGAGTCGCTGGCCTTCGAGCTGGGCGACAAGGGCATCCGGGTCAACCAGATCGCGCCCGGCTTCATCGACACCGAGATGACCCAGTGGATCAAGGGCGACCCCGAGGCCTTGGCCAACGCGCTCGACAACGTCCCGCTGCACCGCTTCGGCGCCCCCGAGGAGGTGCTGGGCGCGATGCTGTTCCTGCTCTCGGACGCCGCGCGCTACGTCACCGGCAACTCGATCTCCGTCGACGGCGGCTCGCGCCATGTCTGAGTCCTACCCCGGCGTCGTCCTCGTGACCGGCGCCGCCGCCGGCATGGGGCGCCCCACCACGCCCCGGGGCGCTGGCGGCGGC
>NZ_JBNFNZ010000107.1:0-6576 GCF_057364525.1 Aeromicrobium sp. PFPM2_SD2 | reverse complement strand
CCGGCGTCGCGCAGCTCCACGCGCCGGCGGCTCCGGGTCCGGCTCCAGCAGCAGCGGCTCCTCGCCCTGCAGCGACAGCGCAAGCGCGGCGGCGACGTCCTCGGCCGGCGCGTCGTGGTGGCGGACGTAGTGGTCGACGACGTCGCGGAAGAACGCCAGGCGCTCGGAGCCGAGCGCCTCGGTGATCTGGTCGTCGAACTTGCTCAGCCGGCTCTCGTTGACGTCCTCGACGCTCGGCAGCGGCATCTTCGTCATCGGCTGACGGGTGGCCCGCTCGATCGCACCGAGCAGGCGGCGCTCGCGCGGGGTGATGAAGCTGATCGCGTCGCCCTTGCGCCCGGCCCGGCCGGTGCGGCCGATGCGGTGGACGTAGGACTCGGTGTCGGTCGGGATGTCGTAGTTCACGACGTGGCTGATGCGCTCGACGTCCAGGCCGCGCGCGGCGACGTCGGTGGCCACGAGGATGTCGAGGCTGCCGTCCTTGAGCTGGCCGACCGTGCGCTCGCGCTGGGCCTGGGCGACGTCGCCGTTGATCGCGGCGGCGGCGAACCCGCGGGCGCGCAGGCGCTCGGCCAGCTGCTCGGTGGCCTGCTTGGTGCGGACGAAGACGATCATCGCCTCGAAGTTCTCGACCTCGAGGATGCGCGTCATCGCGTCCAGCTTCTGCGGGAAGGAGACCTCGAGGTAGCGCTGGGTGATCGTCGACGACGTGGACGTCTTGCCCTTGACCGTCACCTCGACGGCGTCGTCGAGGTACTTCTCGGCCATGCGGCGGATCGCCGGCGGCATGGTGGCGCTGAACAGCGCGACCTGCTTGTCGTCGGGGGTGTCGGCCAGGATCGTCTCGACGTCCTCGGCGAAGCCCATGGTCAGCATCTCGTCGGCCTCGTCGAGCACCAGGAAGCGCAGCGCCGACAGGTCGAGCGTGCCCTTCTCGAGGTGGTCGATGATGCGGCCGGGGGTGCCGACGACGACGTGGACCCCGCGGCGCAGCGCCGACAGCTGCACCCCGTAGCCCTGGCCGCCGTAGACCGGCAGCACGCGGACGTCGCGCATGTGGGCGGCGTAGCGCTCGAACGCCTCGGACACCTGCAGGGCCAGCTCGCGGGTCGGGGCCAGGACGAGCGCCTGCGGCTTGGCCGCCTTGGGGTCCAGCTGCGACAGCACGGGCACGGCGAAGGCGGCGGTCTTGCCGGTGCCGGTCTGGGCCAGGCCGACCACGTGGCGGCCCTCCAGCAGCGGCGGGATGGTGCGGGCCTGGATCGGCGAGGGGGTCTCGTAGCCGACCTCGGTGAGGGCCCGCAGCACGGGCTCGGCGACTCCCAGGTCGGCGAACGTCACCTCGGGGGTCTCGGTCTCGGGCACGTCGGGGTTCGGGGAGCTCACCGGTCAAGGGTAGTCGCCCGACCCGGGGAGGGAAGAATCCGCGCTCGGCGCCGGGGGGTCGCACCGAGCGCGGGTCCCTCCCTCCCCGGACGGACGCCCGCCGTCAGGTCCGGGTCGCGTCCGGCGCGACGGCGTCGTCGCGCGTGGTGTGGGTGCCCAGGAACCCGCCGTCGGAGGCGAGCAGACGGTTGTGCCACAGCCCGTGGCGGGGATAGGTCTCGACCTCGTCGGAGGGAGACGGTCCAGCGTCCTGCACGCCCTCCACGGTAGCTCGCGACGGGGGCCGGACCGGGGAGGGGGTCAGGCCGACACGGAGCGGGACACCGCCGACGCCGCCGCGGCGGTGGCCGACGCGGCCGAGGACGCGACGTGCGCCGGGTCCAGCACGCGTCCGTAGACGCTGATGATCTCCTCGTCGAGGTCGACGACGTAGCTGCACGCCCGGGCCGAGCGGGCGTCGCCGTCCAGCAGCGGCTCGAGCCGCACGAGGGAGGCGTCGACCAGGTCGGTCGCCACGACCTCGTGCCCGCGGTAGGACGTCGCGTCCAGCGCCGCGGCGTGGGCCGGGCACAGCAGGATGCTGAAGTCGACGTGCGGGTGCTCCATCTGTGCCTGGTCGATCGCGAGATCGACCATCTCCCTCACCAACGTGGTGCGCATCGCCACCTCTTCCGCTTCCTCAGGTCGAGAGTCAACCTAGGGCCGCCGGGCCACGGGGACGCGCGCGCAGCGCCGAGCAGAGCCATGAATTTTCCGTGCCGTGGCGGGATCTCGTGCACGTCTGGCCGGTGGCGGGGTCGTGGACCGTCGGTGGCACGCCCTAGCGTGTCGACGTGCGACGCGACCTCTCCGTGCCGGCCCTGGCCGTCACCGTCCTGCTGTGGGCCTCGGCCTTCGTGGCCATCCGTGCGCTCGGCGACGCCTTCTCGCCCGGCTCCCTGACCTTCGGCCGGGTCATCGTGGGCGCCCTGGCCCTGACGCTGCTGGCCCGTCCGACCCGCGCGGCCATGCCGACCGGGCGTCCCCTGCTGCTCGTGGTCGTCTACGGCGTCGTCTGGTTCGGCGTCTACAACGTCGCGCTCAACGCCGGCGAGCTGCACCTGGACGCCGGCACCGCGGCGCTCGTCGTCAACGTCGCGCCCGCGCTGGTCGCCCTGTTCGCCGGGTTCGTGCTCGGCGAGGGCTTCCCCAAGCCGCTGCTCGTCGGCATCGCCGTGGCGTTCTGCGGCGTCGCGCTCATCGCCGTCGGCTCGCGCAGCGGCGACGCGGTCGAGACGGCCAGCACCACCGGCGTCGTGCTGTGCCTCGTCGCGGCGGTGACCTACGCGATCGGCACCCTCACGCAGAAGGCCGCGCTCGCCCACGTGAAGCCGGTCATGTCGGTCTGGCTCGGCTGCGTGGTCGCCGTCGTCGTGTGCCTGCCGTTCGCGCCGCAGCTCGTCCGCGAGCTGGGCGACGCGTCCGCCGCCGACGTGTGGTGGCTGGTCTACCTGGGCGTCTTCCCGACCGCGATCGGCTTCAGCACCTGGTCGTACGCCCTGGCCCGCATCAGCAGCGGCCAGGCCGCGTCGACCACCTACCTCGTCCCGGTCGTGGCCACGGGCATCGCCTGGGCGCTGCTGGACGAGACCCCGGCCGCGCTCGCCCTGGTCGGCGGCGTGCTGAGCCTGGCCGGCGTGGCGATCACCCGCGTGCGTCCGCGCCGCTCGCGCGTCGCCGAGCGCGCCTAGCGGTCCTGCGGGGCGAGCAGCTCCAGCACCAGGTCGCGCAGGATCCGGAAGCCGTTCTGGGTCAGCACCGACTCGGCGTGGAACTGGATGCCCCGGTAGTGCGCCCCGGCCACGAGGTGGACGTCGCCGGTGGCCTCCTCGCGCTCGACGTGGACGCCCGCGGGCAGCCCGCCGTCGGGCACGCGGGCCACGAAGGTGTTGTAGAAGCCGACCGTCTCCTCGCGGCCCAGCACCGGCAGCCGGCTCTGCGTGCCCTGGAAGACGATGTCCTTGAACGCCAGGTCGAGCCCCACCTTGCGGCTGAGCACCTGGTGCCCGAGGCAGACGGCCAGGAACGGGCGCTCCTGGGCCAGCAGGGCGTCCGCGGCCCGGCCGATCGTGGCGATCTTGGCGTCGTCCTCGTCGCGCGGGTCGCCGGGACCCGGACCGAGCACCACGAGGTCGTAGCCGTCCAGCGCGCCGTCGTCCAGGGCGTCGTGCCGGACGACGTCGGTGGTCATGCCCAGGACGCCGAACACGTGCCGCAGCATGTTGACGAAGTCGTCCTCGCCGTCGAGCACGACGACCCGCTTGCCCTCGAGCTCGGGCCGCGCCGCGGCGCCGGACTGGTCGCTGAGCCAGAACTGGCTGAGCCGCTGGTTGCGCGAGCCGAGCGCGATGAGCACCTCGTCGTCGCGCGTGAAGTCGTCGTGACCCGGCACCGCCTCGGGCGCCTGCTCGACCAGCCCGAACGCGCTGAGCACGCCGGACGCCTTGGCCCACGTCTCCTTCGTCTCGTACATCGCGTCGGAGTCGCGCACGAGCGTCGCGCCCGCGGTGACGACCACGTTCCCGTCCAGGTCGACGTCGGCGGTGCGGATGAGGATGGGCGCGTCGGTCATCTGCGCGCCGTTCGCGTCCCGGCCGAGCAGCGCGGCCACCCCGGCGTAGTAGCCGCGGCCCTGCGGCTCGTACCGGGCGATCAGCCGGCAGGCGTTCTCGACCGGGCTGCCGGTGACCGTGGCGGCGAACATCGACTGGCGCAGCACGTCGCGCACGTCCATGCGGGTGCGGCCGGCCAGCAGGTACTCGGTGTGGACGAGGTGGGTCATGGGCTTGAGGAACGGGCCGAGCACCATGCCGCCCTCGTGGCAGATGTCGCACATCTGCTTGAGCTCCTCGTCCACGACCATGAACAGCTCGTAGATCTCCTTCTCGTCGCGCAGGAACTCCAGCAGCGCCGCCTTGCGCTCGGCCTGGGTCTCCAGGCCGCGCAGACGGAACGTGCCGCTGATCGGGTTCATGCGGACCTGCCCGGCGTCCACGCTGACGTGACGCTCGGGGCTGGCGCCGATGAGGTACCGGTCGCCGGTGAAGACGCAGAACGTCCAGAACGCGCCCCGCTCGCGCTCGAGCAGGCGGCGCAGCACGGTGAGCGCGCGGTCGTGGCCCCAGTCGGCCACCTGCGCGCGGTAGCGGCGCCCGACCACGAGGTTGGCCCCCTCGCCGCGTCCGATCTCGTCGTCGATGATCGCCTGGACGGTGCGCGCGTACTCCTCGTCGGACGTCTCGAAGCCGCCGCGGTCGGCCAGCTCGATCTCGGTGTCGGGCAGCAGGGCCATCAGCGCGTCCAGCGGCACCTCGCGGCGCAGCTCGGCGGCGATCGCGGTCAGGGGCGTGCCGTCGTCGTGGGCGTCGAAGCCGCGCTCGCGCACCTGCCGGAACGGCACCAGCACGAGCTGCTCCCACCCGTCGCCCGGACCGGTGCCGAGCGGCACGTCGGCCAGCCGCTCCAGGTCGGTGCGGGGGCCGCCGACGAGCGTGACGGTGTCGCTGTCGCGCGTGCGCACGATCGCCCACGCGGGCTGGGCGAGCAGGTCGTCGAGGTGCGTCATGTGGTTCTCCTGGCTCGGCCGCCCGGGAAGAGAAAAGCCCAGAGCCGGCCGTGAGGCGGTCTGGGCAGAAGTCGACAGGCCACCTACGGGTGGCGCCACCAGGTGAGGGGCCGGGCTGTCATGGCCCGAAGCGTACCGCAGGGCGTCCGCGGCCACGTCCGTGTCCTACGCTCGCCGCCATGATCGACATCGACCTCGTGCGCCGCGACCTCACCCAGCTGGTGAGCCTGGCCAGCGTCGGCGGCAGCGAGTCCGAGGTGCTGGCCCAGCGCTGGTGTGCCGCGACCCTCGCCGGCCTCGGCCTCGACGTCGACCTGTGGCCCCTCGACGTCGACGCCCTGCGGGCCGACCCCGACCACCCCGGCGAGGAGGTCGAGCGCGCCGAGGCGTGGGGCTGCGTGGGCACGTCGGGCCCCGGCACGCCGGCGCTCATTCTCAACGGGCACGTGGACGTCGTGCCGCCCGGCGAGCCGGAGGCGTGGACCGGCGGCGACCCGTGGTGCTGCGCGAGGTCGACGGCACCTGGTTCGGCCGCGGGGTGTGCGACATGAAGGGGCGGCGTGGCGGCCATCTTCGCCGCCGTGCGCGCGGTGACGGCCAGCGGCGCGACCCTGCGCCGTCCGTTCGCGGTGCACACCGTCGTGGGCGAGGAGGACGGTGGCCTCGGCGCGTTCGCGACGCTGCGTCGCGGCCACACCGGCGACGCCTGCCTCATCGCCGAGCCGACCGCCGGGACGATCGTCACCGCCAACGCCGGCGCGCTGACCTTCCGGATCGAGCTCACCGGCTCCTCCACGCACGGCTCGCGACCGGACGCCGGGGTGAGCGCCATCGAGGTCTTCGAGGCGGTGCACGCCTCCCTGCGCCGGCTCGACGCCGTCCGCAACCAGCACCCGCCGGCGCCGTTCGACGCGCACCCGTTCCCGATCAGCGTCGGGATGCTGCAGGCCGGCGACTGGGCCTCCACCATCCCCGACCGGCTCGTGGCCGAGGGCCGGTTCGGGACGATGCCCGGCGAGTCCTTCGTCGACGCCCGCGCGGTCTTCGAGGCGGCGGTCGCGGCCGCCGACCACCCGTGGCTGGAGAAGAACCCGGCGGTCGTGACCTGGCCCGGCGGCCAGTTCGCGGCCGGGAGCCTGCCCGACGGCCACGCCTTCCTCGACGAGGTGAGGGCGGCGGCCGGCGACCCGGACATGCCCGCGGTCGGCGCCCCCGTACGGCTCGGACCTGCGCCAGTACGCCGCCGCCGGCGTCCCGACGCTGCAGCTGGGCCCGGGCGACATCGCGAACGCGCACGCCGTGGACGAGAGCGTCCGCATCGACGAGGTGGTGGCCGCCGCCGAGACGTACGCGCGGCTCATCCTCGCCCGCTGCTCGTAGGGGCGCCGGCCGTCGGCGCGGCGGAGGACGAACGGTCGACCAGCCCGGCGTGAACACCTGGAGACGGACCGGCGCGTCGTGCGCGGCGAGGCCCTCGCACCGCGCCGGCCCGACCTGACCTACGACGAGATGAAGGCCGCCCTGCGCACCGCGCTCGGCGAGCACGGACACGTCGCCCGGCCGCTGCCCGGGGTGCCCGCTCGAGC
>NZ_JBNFNZ010000106.1:0-6577 GCF_057364525.1 Aeromicrobium sp. PFPM2_SD2 | reverse complement strand
GGCCGTCGCGGTCGAGGGTCGCGCTCACCAGCACCGGGACGCGCGTCCCGTCCGCGGCGACGACGTCCAGGGCGATCTCGCGCACCTCGCCCTGCATGTGCAGCAGCGGGCTGAAGTGCGTCTCGTGGTACATCCGCCCGCCGGCCGAGAGCAGGCTGGCGAAGGTGCGCCGGCCGACCAGGTCCTCGGCCGCGTGGCCGGTGAGCTCGAGGAACGTGCGGTTCACCCGGCGGATGGTGCCGTCGACGTCCAGGACCAGGTACCCGCAGGCGCCCGGTCGAAGAGGACGTCGGCCTCGGCGGTCATCGGGGCTGTCGCAGGAACCGGGAGATGGCGTCGATCGTCTGCTCCGGCGCACTGATGTGCGGGCAGTGCCCGACCGCGTCGAGCAGCTCGTAGTGGCAGTCGGGCAGGTGGTCGCGGACGTACTCGCCGGCCGACACCGGCGCGATGACGTCCTCGCGGCACTGCAGGACGAGGCTCGGCACGCTCACCTGCGGCAGGTCGGCGCGGTTGTCGGACAGGAAGGTCACCCGGGCGAACTGGCGGGCGATGTCGGGGTCGGTGCGGCAGAAGCTCGCCTCGAGCTCGTCGCCCAGCTCGGGCCGCTCGGGGTTGCCCATGATGACCGGGGCGAGCTGGCCGGACCAGCCGAGGTAGTTGCTCTCCATCGAGTCGAGCAGCTCGTCGATGTCGGCGCGGCTGAACCCGCCGGCGTACCCCTCGTCGTCGACGTACCGCGCGGACGGGCCGACCAGCACCAGCCGGTCGAACAGCTCGGGGGCCTTGATGGCGGCGAGGACGCCGATCATCGCCGAGACGGAGTGGCCGACGAGCGTGACCGGCCGGCCCTCCGACACCGCGGCGCACAGGTCCACGACGTCCTCGGCGTAGCCGGCCAGCGAGTCGTACTTCTGCGCGTCGTACGCCGACAGGTCCGACCGCCCGGCACCGACGTGGTCGAACAGGACGATCCGGTGGTCGTCGGCGAAGGCCGGGGCCGTGTATCGCCACATCTGCTGGTCGCAGCCGAAGCCGTGGGCGAAGACCATCGCCGGAGCGTCGGGACGCCCCGCGACGGTGACGTGGTGACGCTCGAGCAGGTCCATGCTCGCGACCCTAGCCCACCGGGCGCGCGGGGCCGGGCGAGCGACCGCCGGGCGGGGTGAGCGGGAACAACCGCCGCGTCCGCGTTGCTGACGTAGGTGCGGCCGCCGGTGGCGGCCCCGACGCAGCGTCAGAGAGGACCTCCATGTCATCGCAGTTCACCCTGTACTCGACCCCGTGGTGCGGCTACTGCCACCGGCTGAAGAACCAGCTCGAGCGCGAGGGCATCGTGGAGTTCGTCGAGGTCGACATCGAGCAGCAGCCCGAGGCCGCGAAGATCGTCGAGCAGGCCAACAACGGCAACCAGACCGTGCCGACGCTCGTCTTCAGCGACGGCACCGCGCTGACCAACCCGTCGGTCGCCCAGGTGAAGGCGCAGCTCGCCACCCTGAGCTGATCGGCTCCTCGCTGAGCGTGACCTCTCGGGTTGACCGACCCGTTCCACCTCCGAGACGTCACGCTCAGCGTGGTAAGAGTTACCAGGAGCCGGGGATCGGGCCGCCGTACCAGGACTCGATGAGCCAGCGCGAGATCGAGACGTGCGGCGGCGGCAGCACCAGCTCCCCGGACTCGCCCCACCGCGCGAGCTCCTCGCGCGTCACCCAGGTCGCCTGGGCGATCTCGTCGTGGTCGACCTGGATGTCGGTGGTCGTGGCCCGGCCGAAGAAGCCGACCATGAGGCTGGCCGGGAACGGCCAGGGCTGGCTGGCGCCGTAGCGCACCTCGCCGACCTCGACGCCGACCTCCTCGCTCACCTCCCGACGCACCGCGTCCTCGAGCGCCTCGCCCGGCTCCACGAACCCGGCCAGGGTCGAGAAGCGTCCCTCGGGCCACGCCGGGTTGCGCGCGAGCAGCGCGCGGTCGTCCGCGTCCGTGATCAGCATGATGACCGCCGGGTCGGTGCGCGGGAACTGGTCCTCGCCGCACTCGGGGCAGTGCCGCACGTGCCCGCCCTGACGCACCTCGGTGCGTCCGCCGCAGCGGGGGCAGAACGGGGTCGCGGCCAGCCAGCGCGACATCGCCACGGCATGGATCGCGAGCGACAGCTCGTCGGGGTCGAGCAGCGGGGCCAGCGTCCGGACGCTCACCGGGACCATCGCGTCGGGCACCCGGTCGACCACGACCGCCGCGTGCGTGCGGCCGTGCTGCTCGCCGAGCAGCAGCCACTCCCCCTCGGGCGCCTCGTCGCGCGTCATCCAGCGGACGCCCGGACCGTCGACCGTGGCGACGTGCTCGCCGCCGAGCACCATCACCCGCAGGCCCTCGTCGTCACGCCACTCGTCGAGCCGGCGGCGGTTGCCGGTGCGGTCGTGCCGGGCTCGGTCGAAGGCGAAGGGGGCGCGCTCGGTGTCGGTCACGCCGCCACGCTAGCCGCAGGTCACTCGGCCCACCCGAGGAGCCGCTCGAGCTCGTCGCGGCCCGGCAGGTCGTCGTGCCGCTCGACGGCGCCGAGCCGGACGTAGACGAACGCCGCACCCACCCGGCTCGGGTCGACGCCCTGCAGCTCGGCCCACGCCAGCCGGTAGATCGCCAGCTGCAGCGGGTCGGCGGTCTGGGCCGCGTTGGTCTTCCAGTCGACGACCTCGAAGCCGGGCTCGCCGTCCGGGCCAGTGGTCTCGTAGACCGCGTCGATGCGGCCGATGACCTGCTGGCCGCCCAGGACGATCGAGAACGGCGCCTCGATCGCGAACGGCCGCCGCTCGCCGTACGGGCCCTCGGCGAACGCCTTCATGAGCGCCTCGAGGTCGGAGTCGTCGACGATGTCGGACTCGGCCTGGCCGGGCAGGTCCTCGGGGTCGAGCAGCGCCTGCTGGTCGAAGCGGGCCTCGACCCACGCGTGGAACCGGGTGCCGTAGCGCGCCGCCGACGAGGGACGCCGGGGCATGGGACGCGCCAGGTTCGCGGCGTACCGCTGCGGATCGGCGTGCAGCGCCATGGTGGCCGTGGCCGACAGCGTCTCGGGCAGCTCGACGACGTTGCGACCGGCCTCGACCTGCTCGGCCTCGGCCAGCAGCAGCGCGATCTCGTCGGCCAGCTCGGCCACGCGTCCGTCGAGCTCGACCGGCTGGGCGTCGTCGCCGGCGTCGATCCGCTCGCGGACCGCCTGGGCCAGCGACGCGTCGACGCTCCAGCCGGGGCGCCGGGGCGGCCAGGCCAGGCCCACGCGCTCGTCCAGGTGCGGGTTCGGGGCGTCGTCCTCCGGCTTCGCCGCCCAGACCGTGGGCTCGCCGCCGTGGGCCACCACCCAGTCGCGGGTGGCCTCCAGGAAGGGCGACGGCCCACGCGGCTTGGCCTGCGTGCGTCCCCACCAGTGGCCGCTCACGTGCAGCTCCTGCTTGGCCCGGGTGAACGCCACGTAGGCCAGGCGCCGCTCCTCCATGAGCGAGTCCTCCTTGACCGCGGCCTTGAACTCGCGCTCGCCGGTCGGGGTCCAGTCCTCGATGTCGGGGACGGACGCGTGGTCGCCGCGCAGCTCGGCCGGCAGGGTCTTCGCCGAACCGATCCAGCGCTCGCGGCCCTTGCCCGAGGGGAAGACGGTGGCCGACATCATCGGCACGAAGACGACGTCCCACTCCAGGCCCTTGGCCTTGTGCGCGGTGAGGAGCTTGACCGACTCGGCCTCCGACGGCGTGGAGACCTCCATGCCGTCGTTGTACTCGTCCTCGGCCCGCAGGTAGGCCAGCAGACCGGTGAGCGAGGCGAACCGGTCGGTCTCGGCATACGCGGCGACGGCGTCCATGAGCAGGGCGACGTTGTCCATCGCGGCCGGGTGGTCGCCGGACTCCAGCTCGAGGTCGAGGTCGAGCGCCACCATGGCCCGCCGGGCCAGGTCGACCAGCGGCTCGCCGACGTGCTTGCGCAGGTAGGTCAGCAGCGCCGACAGGTCGCGGAAGCGCTCGAGCGCCTCGGGCGAGTAGCCCAGGTCGCCGGGGTCGTCGACGGCGTCGGCCAGCGAGACGACCTCGGTCGGGTCGGAGCCCTCCACGGCGCGGGCCAGCTCCTCCTCCAGCGTCGCCTCGGCGTCCGGACGCCCGGCGCCGCGGGTGAGCATGGACGCCCGCCGGCCGAGCAGCGCCAGGTCGCGCGGGCCGACCGCCCACCGGGGTCCGTCGAGCAGTCGCAGCATGGCGGGGTTCGCCGTGACGTCCTCGAGCACCTCGAGCACCGACAGCAGGTCGGCCACCTCGGGCTGGCTGAGCAGACCCGTCAGGCCGACGATCTCGAACGGCACGCCCGCGCCCCGCAGGGCGGCGACGATCGCCTCGTTCTCGGCGCCGACCCGCACGAGGATGGCGATCTCGCGCAGCGGCGTGCCGGCCTCGTGCGCGCGCTGGACCCCGGCCACGACCGCCGCCACCTCGTCGGCCACCGTCTCGTGCAGGGCGACGGTGATGCGTCCGGCGTCCGAGCGGGCCGAGCGCAGCGGGGTGACCTCGCCGGTGGTGGCGTAGAACGGCTGCACGACGCTGTTGGCCAGGTCGATGACGCCCGTGGGGCAGCGCCGGGTCTCCGACAGCGACAGCCGCGCGCCGGGGCGTCCGGGCACGGGGAAGTCCTGCAGGAACTCCAGCAGGTTGTTCGCCGCCGCGCCGCGCCAGCCGTAGATGCCCTGCGCCGGGTCGCCGACGGCGGTGACGCACAGGCCGGCGAACAGCCCCTTCAGCAGGTCGCGCTGGGCGACGGAGGTGTCCTGGTACTCGTCGAGCAGGACGACGTCGAAGCGCTCGCGCAGCGCCGCGGCCACGTGCTCGTCCTGGGCCAGGGCGGCGCCGAAGTACATCTGGTCGGAGAAGTCCATGACGCCGTCGACGCGCTTGAGCTCGCGGTACTGCTCGACCAGCTCGGTCAGCTCGGCACGCTTGCGCGCGGTCTCGGCGGCGTTGCGCAGCACGGCCGGCTTGTTGCCCTGGGCCTCGGCGAGCGCGACCAGGCCGCGGGCGTGCTCGCGGACGGCCTCCGGCGTGGTGAGGTGCTCGGCGATCTGGCCGTCGAGCGCGAGCAGCTCGCCGACCAGCGTCGGGAGGTGCGTGCCGACGTGCTGGAGCGGACGCTCGAAGGTGCGCACGGCCATCGCGGCGCGCTGGAACCGCGAGGCGTCCGAGACGACCCGCAGGTCGGGCTCGACGCCGAGGTTGAGCCCGTGCTCGGCGATGAGCGTGCCGGCGAACGCGTGGTAGGTCGCGGTGGTGGGCTCGCCGTCGCCGAGCGCCTGCCGCTCCCCCAGCGCCTGCAGCGAGCGGCGGATGCGCAGGCCCAGCTCGGCCGCGGCCTTGTTGGTGAACGTCAGGCCGAGGAAGCGCTCGGGCGCGACGCCGTGGTGGCCGACCAGCCACACGACGCGGGCGGCCATGACGGTGGTCTTGCCCGACCCGGCGCCGGCGATGATGACGCTGGCGGTGTCGAGCGGCGCGGTGATCGCCGCCCGCTGCTCGTCGGAGAACCGGAAGCCCTCGATGCCGCTCATCTCGCCGAAGAGCCGGTCGAGGTCGTCGAGGTCGTGCAGCACGCTCTCCCGCCCGCTCACTGGCCACCTCCGAGGATCGTCTGGCCGGCGTCCTTGGTCGGGCACACCCGGTGGAACGCGCAGTACCCGCAGGCCTTGTCCGAGGGCGTGGCCTCCCACGCCTCGTCCTTGATCGTGCGCACCGCGTGGGCGAGCTGCTCGACGGCGAAGAACGGCTCGTCCGCGCGCGGCGCGTCCTGCGGCTGCACCTTTGGGTAGCCGGGCACCTTCGTCTCGTCGTTGCGCAGCTGGACGAGCTCGGCGCCGGCCGGCGGCGCGCCGGGGGCGAGCTCCTCGGCGGCGCCGTGCTCGACGGCCAGCTGGTAGAAGCCGAGCTGCGGGTGTGCGCCGACCTCCCTGGCGCTCGGCGCGTTCTTGGACGTCTTGAGGTCGATGACGTGGACGCCGCCGGCGTCGTCGAGCTCGACCCGGTCCATCGATCCGCGCAGGACGACCTCGCGCCCCTCGACGGTGAGCGTCACCTCGAAGGGGTGCTCGACGGCCAGCGGCGTGCGTCCGTGCTCGCGGTGCCAGCGCACGAAGCGACCGATCGCCTCGACCGCCGCCTCGCGCTCGCGGGCCTCGATCCAGGGGGCGTTGAACTCCAGCTGGTGCCACACCGCGTCGAGCTCGGCGGCCAGCGTGGCGCGTCGTCGTCGCGGTCGCGCCGCACGACGTCGGCGGCCAGGGCGTGCACGAGCGAGCCGAACCCCTGCGCCGACGACGTGCCGGCGCCGGCCTTGGCCTCGTGCTCGAGGAACCAGCGCAGGGAGCACTCAGTCAGCGTGCTGACCGAGCTGCCGGACAGCCGGATCGGGCGCTCGGGGTCGTGCACCGGACGTCCGGTGTCGGTGCGCTCGCGCAGGCCCCACCACCGGTCCGGGTGGGCCCCGCGTGCGGCGGGGTGGGCGGCGAGCCGGGCGAGCTGGTCGGCGACCTGCGCCCGCACCTGCTCGTCGTCGGTGG
>NZ_JBNFNZ010000105.1:0-6636 GCF_057364525.1 Aeromicrobium sp. PFPM2_SD2 | reverse complement strand
AGCACCTCGTCGACCGCCTGAGCCTGGACGCGTCGCGCGTCGCGGCGATGGCCGACGGCATCCGCACGGTCGTGGCCCTGCCCGACCCGGTCGGCGAGGTCGTCCGCGGCTCGACGCTGCCCAACGGCCTGCAGCTGCGTCAGGTGCGCGTGCCGCTCGGCGTCATCGGCATCATCTACGAGGCCCGTCCCAACGTCACCGCCGACGCCGCTGCGATCTGCGTCAAGTCCGGCAACGCCGTGCTGCTGCGCGGGTCCGGCTCCGCGGCCCGCTCCAACGCCGCGATCGTCGCCGTGCTGCGCGAGGCGGCCGAGGGGGCGGGGCTCCCGGCGGACGTCGTGCAGCTCGTGCCCGCCGACGACCGCTCGACGGCTCGCGCGCTCATGCAGGCCCGCGGCCTGGTCGACCTCGTCATCCCGCGCGGGGGAGCCGGGCTCATCCGCGAGGTCGTCGACAACGCCACCGTCCCGACGATCGAGACCGGCGCGGGCAACGTCCACGTGTACGTCGACGCCGACGCCGACCTCGACATGGCGCTGGAGATCGTCCTCAACTCCAAGACGCACCGCACGAGCGTCTGCAACAGCGCCGAGTCGCTGCTCGTGCACAAGACGGTCGCCGACGCGTTCGTGCCGCGCGTCGTCGCCGCGCTGCGCGAGCGCGGCGTCCTCGTGCACGGCGACCCCGCGTTCGTGGCCGCCGACCCCGCCGTCGTGCCGGTCACCGACGAGGACTTCGACACCGAGTTCCTGGCCCTGGAGATCTCCGCCCGCGTCGTCGACAGCCTCGACGACGCGCTGGAGCACGTCCGTCGCTACTCGACCGGGCACACCGAGGCGATCGTGACGTCGTCCATGGAGGCCGCGCAGCGCTTCACGCTCGGCGTCGACGCCGCCGCGGTCATGGTCAACGCCTCGACCCGCTTCACCGATGGCGGCGAGTTCGGCTTCGGCGCCGAGATCGGCATCTCCACCCAGAAGCTGCACGCCCGCGGACCCATGGGGCTCCCGGAGATGACCACGACCACGTACGTCGTCACCGGCACCGGCCAGATCCGCTAGCGGACGCCGGACGTCTCGGCGGCGTGGGATAGCATCGGGGCCATGTCGTCGTCCCTGATCATGCACGCCGCCGAGACCGCCGAGCACTCCGGTGGCGGCGTCAACCCGTTCGTCATCGGCGCCATCGCGCTCGTCATCCTGCTCGGCCTGATGCTCGGGCTGCTGAGCTTCGGCAAGGGCCGCGAACACTCCTGATGCGCCCGGACGCGACGAGGCGCCGATGAGCGGGCGCCGCGCCCGCATCGGCGTGATGGGCGGGACGTTCGACCCCATCCACCACGGCCACCTCGTCGCCGCCAGCGAGGTGCAGTCCTGGTTCGACCTGGACCAGGTCATCTTCGTGCCCACGGGCCAGCCCTGGCAGAAGAGCGACCGCCAGGTCTCGCCGGCCGAGCACCGCTACCTCATGACCGTCATCGCGACGGCGGCGAACCCGCGGTTCCAGGTCAGCCGGGTCGACATCGACCGCGCCGGCCCGACCTACACGATCGACACGCTGACCGACCTGCAGAAGCAGCTGCCCGACGCCGACCTGTACTTCATCACCGGCGCGGACGCCATGGCGCAGATCCTCACCTGGCGCGACCACGACGGGCTGTTCGACCTGGCCCACTTCGTCGGCGTCACGCGTCCGGGCCACGAGCTCGACGCCGCCGCGATCGAGAGCTTCCCGCACGACCGCGTCACCCTCGTCGAGGTCCCCGCCCTCGCCATCTCGTCCACCGACTGCCGCCAGCGCGCCGAGCGCGGGCAGCCCGTCTGGTACCTCGTGCCCGACGGCGTCGTGCAGTACATCCAGAAGCACCAGCTCTACGGAGATCACTCATGACCGCCACCGACCGTGCCCTCGAGCTGACCCGCGCCGCCGCGCGGCCGCGATCGACAAGGGCGCCACCGACGTCGTCGCGCTCGACGTCTCCGAGCAGCTCGTCATCACCGACGTCTTCCTGGTCTGCTCGGGCTCCAACCAGCCGCAGATCCGCGCCGTCCAGGACGCCGTGGAGGAGGCGCTGCTCAAGCTCGGCGCCAAGCCCGTCCGGCGCGAGGGCGCCCGCGAGGGACGCTGGGTGCTGCTCGACTTCGCCGACGTCGTCGTGCACGTCCAGCACACCGAGGAGCGCGCCTTCTACTCGCTCGAGCGGCTCTGGGGCGACTGCCCGACCGTGCCGCTGTCGTGAACAAGCGGATCGTCCTGTGGCGCCACGGGCGCACGCAGTGGAACGTCCAGGGACGCGTCCAGGGCCAGACCGACGTGCCGCTGGACGACGAGGGTCGTCGGCAGGCGCGGGTGGCCGCGCCGCGCCTGGCCGAGCTGCGGCCGGACCGCATCGTGTCCTCGGACCTGGTGCGCGCCCGCTCGACGGCCGAGGCCCTCGTGGAGCTCACCGGCGTCGAGCTGGAGATCGACCCCGCGCCTGCGCGAGGTCAGCTTCGGCGAGCGCGAGGGCATGACCGTGCGCGAGGCGTGGGAGCGCTGGCCCGAGGAGATGCGCAGCACGGCCGAGAACACCGGCCTGCGCGTCCCGGGCTCGGAGACCTACGAGGAGGCCGGCGCCCGCGTCGCCGTCGTCCTGGAGGAGCTGGCCGCGTCGCTGGAGGACGGCCAGACCGCCGTCGTCGTCTCGCACGGCGCGTCCATCCGCACCGGCGCGTGCACCTTCGTCGGGCTGCCGCAGGGGTACTGGCAGGTGTTCAGCGGGCTGAGCAACTGCGCCTGCGTGTACCTGGAGGAGCGGTGGGCCGGTCCCGGACGCAGCTGGCGCATCCAGGAGTGGAACTCCTGGACGCCGCCCGAGCCGGTGCTCTCCGACGACGAGGCCGACCCCGGTTTGGGGGAGTCGAGGGACGTCCGGTAGAGTTCCATCTCGGTTGATCGCGGGGCATTGGCGCAGTTGGTAGCGCGCTTCCATGGCATGGAAGAGGTCAGGGGTTCGAATCCCCTATGCTCCACCACCACCCGCAGCAGGCCCGCCGGAGACGGCGGGCCTGCTGCGTTCCTCGGCCCGGAACGGCCGGTCCCGAACCCGCCGTCGAGCGTTCACGGCCCGTTCATCGCAAGCCCCGCGCCGCCCTCCCGCGCGTCCCTACTGTTCTCGCGTCATTCCCGCGCGAGGAGACGGAGACGCAGTGTCGACATGGGTCCGGACGGCCGAGCCGTCCGTGGACGCGGACGCCCCCCGGCGCCTCGTCGGAGGCGAGAGCGGGGCCGACCGGGCCTTCGCCGTCTCGATGCGCGCGGTCGGCACGACGGTGCTGCTCATCACCGGCGGGATCGGGCTGTTCCTCGCCCTGCAGGCCTGGCCGACGCTGCGTCACTACGGCCTGTCGTTCTTCACCGAGACCCAGTGGGAGCCCGAGGCCGACGTCATCGGCATCGGGGCGGTGCTGGTCGGGACGTTCAGCGTGGCGCTCGTCGCGCTCGTGGTGGCCTTCCCGCTGGCGCTGCTGACCGCGCTCTACATCAGCGAGTACGCGCCGCCGAGGCTGCGCGGCCTGCTCGTGTCGATGGTCGACCTCATGGCCGCGGTGCCGAGCATCATCTACGGCCTGTGGGGCTTCTTCGTGCTCCAGCCGCACGCGTCCGCGGTCGCCCACTGGCTGCACGCCCACCTGGGCTGGATCCCGTTCTTCGCCGTCGAGGCCGACCCGGACGCCGCCGTCTGGGAGCAGAGCCGCTACACCGCGTCCGCCTTCGTCGCCGGGCTCGCCGTCGCGATGATGGTCATCCCCATGGCCTGCGCGGTGATGCGCCAGGTGTTCAGCCAGGCGCCGACGGGGGAGCGGGAGGCCGCGCTCGCGCTGGGTGCCACGCGCTGGGGGATGATCCGCTCGGTCGTGCTGCCCTTCGGCCGCGGCGGCGTCATCGGCGGGACGATGCTCGGCCTGGGCCGCGCGCTCGGCGAGACCATCGCGGTGCTGCTCATCATCTCGCCGGCCTTCGACCTCAAGATCCGCGTGCTGGAGGTCGGCACCAACACCGTCTCGGCGCTCATCGCCGGACGCTTCGGCGAGGCCAACGGCGCCCAGCTCGCCGCACTCCTGACCGCCGGCTTCGTCCTGTTCGTCATCACGCTCATCATCAACACGCTCGCCGCGGTCGTCGTCGCCCGCAGCCGATCCGGGGCGGAGACCGACGCATGACCCTCCTCGACAGCCCGCCGGTCGCCGGCGGCACCACCGTCCGCCACGAGCCGCCGTCCCTGGACGCGGGGCCCGCGCCGCGCCCGCTCACCACGACCACGGCCGAGGACCGGCTCGTCATGGCCGGCTCCTGGGTGGCCGGCCTGGCGATGGCCTGGCTGCTGACCCAGCGGCTGCTCCCCTGGAGCGGCCTGCTCGTGCTGGCGCTCACGACGTTCGCCTGCGCGATGGTCGTGCTCGCCGTCGCGTCGGCGATGACGACCAGCGCGTCGATCGTCCGCGACCGGCTGGCCAGCACCACGGTGCACGCCGCGGCGGCGGTCGTCGGGGCCGCACTGCTGTGGACGATCGGCTTCATCTTCCTGCGCGGCTTCGAGGCGCTGCCGCACCTGAACCTGCTCACCCAGGACATGGCCGGCGTCGGCCCGCGCGACTCGTTCGACCGCGGCGGCATCCTGCACGCGATCGTCGGCTCGCTCATCCAGGTCGGCATCGCCGTGGTCGTCACCGTGCCGCTGGGCATCGGCACGGCCGTGTTCATGACCGAGGTGGGCGGACGCTACGCCCGCATCGTGCGCACCGTCGTCGAGGCGATGACCGCGCTGCCCTCGATCGTGGCCGGCCTGTTCGTCTACACGACGGCCATCATCGGGCTGGGGCTGGACCGCTCCGGCATCGCCGCCGCGATGGCCCTCAGCGTCATGATGCTGCCGATCATCGCCCGGGCCTCGGACGTGGTGCTGCGCGTCGTGCCGGGCGGCCTGCGCGAGGCCAGCCTCGCGCTCGGCGCCTCGCGCTGGCGGACGGTGTGGCACGTCGTGCTGCCGACCGCCCGTCCCGGTCTCGCGACCGCGCTCATCCTGGGCATCGCCCGCGGCATCGGCGAGACGTCGCCGGTGCTCCTGACCTCCGGTGCCGCGCCCTTCCTCGTGCTCGACCCGACCGACGGCGTCATGAACTCCCTGCCGCTGTTCATCTACACCACCGTGCGCAGCGGTGAGCCGATCTACATCGCGCGCGCGTTCGCCGCGGCCACCGTCCTGCTCGTGGTCGTCCTGGCGCTCTTCGTCGCCGCCCGCCTGCTCGCTCGTCCCCCGAAAGGCCTTCGATGAACTCCCAGACCACCCGCCGCCGCGGAGCGAGGGCGACGCTCGCCGTGCTGCTCTCGCTCGCGGTGACCGTCGTGCTCGCGCGCCCCGCGGAGGCCGCCTACGCCCAGATCGAGGGCTCCGGCTCCACCTGGTCGCAGGTGATCCTGGAGCAGTGGATCGCCGACGTGAAGAACAACGGCATGCAGATCGCCTACAGCGGCGGCGGCTCGTCCCAGGGCCGCAAGGCGTTCGGCCAGAACGTCACGGACTTCGGCATCACCGAGATCCCGTACCAGGGCAAGGACGAGTTCGGGAACGTCGACTCGGCCGGCGACCGCGAGTTCGCCTACATGCCGATCATCGCCGGCGGCACGGCGTTCACCTACCAGCTCAAGATCGGCGGCAAGCCGGTCGAGAACCTGCGGCTCTCCGGCGAGACGATCGCCAAGATCTTCACCAACAAGATCACCAACTGGAACGACCCGGCGATCAAGAAGGACAACAACGGGCGGGTCTTCCCGTCGCTGAAGATCACGCCGGTCCTGCGTTCGGACGGCTCGGGCACGACCGCCCAGTTCACCGCGTGGCTGGACAAGCAGTTCCCGTCGATCTGGCGCGGCTTCTTCGGCCGGTCCGGGCTGACGTCGTACTTCCCGCGCAAGGGGACGGCGATCGCGGCGGCGGGCTCGGACCAGGTGATGAACACGATCGCCAGCCAGTCCGGCAACGGGCACATCGGGTACGTCGAGTACTCCTACCCGGTCAACAAGGGCTACCCGGTGGTCAAGGTGCTCAACAAGGCCGGCTACTACGTCGAGCCCACGCAGTACAACGTGGCGGTCGCGCTGACCAAGGCCAGGATCAACCAGGACAAGCGCTCCGACCAGTACCTGACGCAGATCCTGGACGGCGTCTACACGGCGTCCGACCCGCGCGCGTACCCGTTGTCGTCCTACTCCTACATGCTGCTGCCGACCGGCAAGAAGGACCGGCGCATGACGACGGCCAAGCGCCAGACGCTCGCCGACTTCATGTTCTACTCGCTGTGCCAGGGCCAGTCGAAGGCCGGCGCGTACGGGTACTCGCCGCTGCCGCTCAACCTCGTGCAGGCCGGGTTCGACCAGCTCAAGAAGCTCAAGACGGCCGACAGCAAGGTCGACATCACCGGCCGCAGCGTGACGCGCTGCAACAACCCGACCTTCGTCGCGGGCAACCTGAGCAAGAACAAGCTGGCCGAGGTGGCCCCGCAGCCGGCGGCCTGCGACAAGCAGGGAGCCGGCCCGTGCGGCGGTGGCACCGGCACCGCGCCCACCACGACCCAGGAGGCGGCTGCCGCGTCCGGC